>CAYJQQ010000150.1:0-3284 GCA_964372285.1 uncultured Gammaproteobacteria bacterium
TGGAAGAACACCTTGAAAGTCACCATCGATTCTCTATACCAAAAAGCCGGTATAAAAAAACATCGGCTGGAAAATTTGTTGAGCAAGATAATCTATTTTCGACAACTTCGGACAAATTAGCGGCATTAGTATACATTCATTTTTCAGAAGAAAATCATCAGATTCAAAAACTATCGGCACAAGAAGCAATAAAAGCATTCAGCTTTTGTGTAACTTCCCACTTAGCAAAATTGCTCTATCCTAAACTTGATCGGATGCAGTTTTCGTCAATGACAGACACAAGTGATGCTAAAGTTATCAGTGAAGAAATTGTGAATGAAATTCTAAATAAAATAGCAAATAGTAGCGGAGAAATAATCCAGAGAATCCTAAAACAAATCCCTAGTTATAGATTGTCCATCTCTCAACCTTGTCAAATAACCGATCTGCTTAGAAAAGAAATTTACTGAGCGTTGACCTAATAACACTCTCATCGATTCCATTTATAATTCTATATTTCCCAATTTTTTTTAGAATAACCAAATTAATTCTTCCGTTTGCGCTATTTTTATCTCTTCTTAGTAGATCAACGATTTGATCCATGTCAGCAGAATGCGGAAACCTTAACGGTAATTTCGCAGAAATAATTAAAGAATCTTGTAGCTCTAAATCAGCTTTGTTTAGAATACCAAGCGCATTGCTTATTTCTCCGCTTACATACATTCCCAGTGCTACCGCTTCTCCGTGTCTAAAATTAAAATTGGATATACCCTCAAACGCATTGGCAAAAGTGTGACCATAACTTAATGCTTTGTGAGTGCCGGATTTGTCGTACGGATCTTTTACGACAATCTCACTCTTAATCTTTAAGGATTCATAAACAATATTACCCCAGTCGTAATTTTCCCAACTGCGAGGTTCTAAAGGAGGCATTAATGATAAATTCTTTACAAGTTCTGGTGAAGCGATAAGAGCGTGTTTAATAATTTCGCTCAAACCCAAACTTATCCCTCTTTCAGGTAGTGATCTTAAGAAATGAGTATCACAAAAAGTAAAACGCGGAGAATAAAAGCTACCAATGATATTTTTAAGAAGTCTATAGCTGATAGCAACTTTGTTGATTATTGTATCCCCTTGAGCCATTAAGGTCGTCGGGATAAAAACCATATCTATACCTCGCATGTAAACGGAAGCGAGAAAGCCCGCCACATCTCCCACGATACCGCCTCCTATGGCGATTAAGCATCCATTTCTGTCCAATTTTGCCGCAATGCATTTCTCAAGACATATGTTCAAAAACTCGATACTCTTGTTCGCTTCTGTTGGTTTGACTAAAATTATTTCCGCCGGATTTAACTTGTTTTTTACTTCTGATAAAAAATCACCATAGAGATTGGCGATATTATAATCGCAAAAAATGACTACCGAGGAATAATTGTTTGAAATAATCTTTTCGATTATCCACGATGAAAAATTTGCACTCACAAAGATATCCTGCCTTTTATCCGGCAAGAGTATTTTTAGGTGTCTAATTGCTTTGTGATTTTTTAAAAACATAGCGTGCAAATTTTTCTATATACTCATCAACTTTTTTAAAAATATCTAAAATTTCTTCATTGTCATCCAGCTCCCGCCATTTTTCAATGATACGAAAGTCATCCTCAACCACCTTAAAATTAAAATCTGGAAAAATTAATTTTGCTCGATTCAAAACATCTTGATATTTATCTTGGGGTTCCCCGGTAAAATACTGGACCGCTAATTTTGTAATTATCAAAGATGCTCTTATTTCTCTTTTCAATAATTCTTTTTTATTCTTGTCAGTATATAGAGTTGTGGTTAATGCTCTTCGATTTCTTTTTAGGAACATTCCGATGTTGCTTAAACTATATTGCTTTAGGGCGTCAATATTTGGAGAATATGCCTTTTCTAAATCAATCCTCTTATCAAAGTAAATAAGTCGTTCAGGATATTTCTTTAAGTCGATAAGCGCTTGAAGCGTTTTACCTTCAAGCAAAATCTCTGGAAATTTCGGAGTTAAAAATTCATCTTCGGTGATTACATTTATACCGTGATGCAGTTCCGTATCATCTTCCAATTTTGCAATTACTCGAGCCAATATCAATTTCGTGTCAAGATCAAGTTTGCGGACTACAATTAACAAATCGATATCGCTCCACTCTTCCTTGAACGAGCCCGGGAAACTGCCCGCGAGAATGACCGCAACGAGATTTTCTCCAATGGCATCGAGTAATTTATTAACAATACTCGATTTAATTTTGTCTGAATCTAAACCATCCATAATCGTTTATGAAACGAATCTTAATTTTCACATACAAATTTATAAAAAGTCGAATAAATCTGTATAGCAGAAAGGGTCCTTTTAATTTCCATGGCAAACGCAAGATTTTTCGGTAGTCTGGTTTTTGAAAAAGAGTGCGAGAACACTCCTCGATTCTATCCTTAGCAAAATGTTTTGAAAGTTGTTTAGAACCGACCATTATGCGGATAAATCTTCGGTAATAATCGGAAATACTGGCGACAGAGTTAAAGTAAATTACAGAGTTTTTTATCTCTTTTGTCTGGGGCCAGTATATGTATTGTAAAAATTGGTCTTCATTAAGCACCGCTGGGAAATGAACAAAATTTTCTCTTCTTAACATCATTGTAGCTCCTCTCATTATTTCGCTTGGCTTGCAGTATGGTTGAATATCAAACTTGATTCCTAAAATCCAATACCAAAACAGTTTCCAGGGGTTTTTGCTTTGGAGCGATAATCTTTTCCACGATGAAAAAAAGCATCTCAAATTTTTCTGTGTGATGTGAGCACCCATGAGATTTATCAGACATTTATATTCAAGAATGACATAATCATCAACTACACAGAAAAGTTCTCCCGACGAAACAGAAAAAATTTTGTTCAAGGCGGTTGATTTACCTTTTATGCCATCGTTTTCTATTAAACGAGTTTTTATATTACTTAAATCATTCTCTTTTATGAAATTCTCTACAACCGAGATGGTGTTATCGGTACAATGATCTACGCAAATTATCACTTCTTTTCTGATAGAATCTTTAATCGCCTGCAAGTTTTCAAATAAAGATTTAAGAGTTTTTGAAATTGTAAGTTCACCGTTATGGGTTGGAATGGCAATAGTTAAAGATTCTATGTCTGCTAGGTCTTTATAGATTTTGACTGTCTTGTTGTAGTAAAAATATTGTCTTGCTCTGAGTAAGTTTTCTCTATCAAATGAAATTTTCTCAATCGCTTCCTCAAAAGATAGCCACTCGGCCGCCTCAAATCC
>CAYJQQ010000151.1:0-3213 GCA_964372285.1 uncultured Gammaproteobacteria bacterium
AAGGTATTTCTTCTTGTTGCCCCAAACGGCAAAGAAGATTATTATGCAACCAACAATCTCAATTTAACCCTTCAGGACATCAGATCGGCTGCTGCCCTAAGGTGGAGAATTGAGGAGTTTCACCGAGGCCTAAAACAGACAACAGGAGTTGAAATGTGTCAGTCTACAACTGCCAGAAGTCAACGAACCCATATCTTTTGCTCCATTCTCTCCTTTCTGGCTTTAGAAAAGAAGCGATTGGAGGAGGGAATAACCTGGTACGAGAGTAAACGAAGAATCATTTCTGATTCCCTATTCTTGTATCTGAAACAACCATTAATCAAGCTGCCAACACCGGCAAGATAATTTTTTCTCATCTCCAAAACAATCTAAAAATCAAGGCAGTTTGTTTTTCTTATGGCTAAATGGGGCTAAAAACCACTATTTTAGTTCGTAAGTCCTGTTAAATTAATTGCATCTCTAATGCGCAAGAGAAACAGTGCGGGTGATTTAGCCATATATTTGTCGAATATCTTTTACTACATACGGAGCAATATATTTCGATAGTCCCCCTTTTGTAACTAAGTCAACTTTTCTATCTAAGATTTTTTCAAATTGTTGTTTTATCCCGATGAATCCGATCAGTCCAGGAGCATCTTTAAACTCTACAAGTAAATCCACATCGCTATCTTCCCGAGCCTCTCCTCGAGCTTCTGAACCAAAAATAGCCAAATAGCTTATCCCTGATTCCTGACATATCCTATTTATTTCTTGTTGATGTTGACTTAGTAAATTATCCATAGCTATATTGTAACATTTAGGATTAATTTATCGATTTTGACTTATTTTCTATTTGTCCTCCAACAATTGCTCCTTTGTCTTTAGCTTTAGCAAAGGCTTTTTTTAATTCCTGTTCTGTCAAATTGCGGTTTTCTTCATCGGCTTTTTTCATTTCCTGGCAGATAGCGCAGTCATCGTCATATTCCCATTCTTCGGTTATTCCAATCTGCAAATTAAAAAACCAGTCCTGCATTTCCTCATATAAATAATTATGCTTAGATTGTGCCCAACCGTGTATTTCTCCATCGTCCGACTCTTTTTCTAAAGTCTTTTCATACTCATCGAGTACATTCTCTTGTTTTAGCACTTTATAAACTTTCCGAGCTAAATCAGGATCACCTGTTTTTATAAACTCGTCAGTGTATTCGACCATCCACCTATGCATTTTTTCTTTACTGGTTCGTGGAATTTTAATTAAGTTATCTTTGTTAAGCTTATTAAACTTTTTAACCTGTCCTGTTTTAGAATCCAAATAATAGTCATTTGATAAGTCAAAATCCTCCATAGCTTGTATTACTTTTTGCCAATCTATCTCTTTCCCGTTTGCAAGTTTGAACATGGAAATTTACTTAATATTACCACTGTGTATATATTTTATTCAAATATCGTTATATCGATATAACGATATTTTTGACCCAAATGAATAAATTACTACAATATTTTATGACTTCTTCTATTATTGTTAAAACTTTAACCAAGCAATTTGAAGCAATTAAACCACCTTGGGTTGAAAGTTATTTATTTTATAAACTCCCTTTTAATTATTGTGACCGTTGGTTCGAAAGATGTAAAATTTCGGGAATTTGTCGAGTTTATCAAATCGAAAAGTAGCGAGATAAAAGCTACTTGAAAGAGGGAATCCATCCAAAAAGTATGAAAGTAGCGTTTCTTTCTATGGAGGAAAGTTTTGCTGAAGTTAAAAAGATGTTGGAGAGTAGATATAATATTAAATTCTAAATTTTTCGTTTTCTGGCTAAGATTGCACTCGAAAAAAGGTTATCCAGGTAATTATTGATCGCCTGACGTATCTCCTTTTTACTTACTCCTTCTTCCTCGCAAATGGTGGCGGTTGTACCCAATGCTTCCATAAGATAAGATAAATTTTCCCAGGCAAAGAAATTGCTAACTATCACGACCTTCCCAGTTTTAATATCAATCTGGATAAAAATATTTTTCAGACGATCTGTGTCTTGGATGCTTACGGGTTTAATATTCATTTTGAGATTATATCAATATGAGTATAAGGTTCGCACCATTCTTTAAATGTCAGATCTTTTTTCCACCACATATTCCCTTTTCTTTGTCTCCATTCCCAAATAATTGATCTATCCAAAAGCATATAAATTAGGAAACGCCGTTTAAATCCTTTTCGTTTGGGAGTATGAGAAAAATATTCATTCAGAAATACATATGCGAGATCCTCATTTTCTTCTTTATAACCTGCAAAAGAGCGCGATAAACTTATCTCACTATCTCCCATATATAACTCCATCAGATCGAATATACCGGTAATCTGCCATTTTCCCTTCACTTTATCTGCGATCATATTTCCTTCCCGATAGTCCTGAAACACTATAGTCGGTGTAAACTCTTCAGTTAAAGCTTCTTTATTTTCAGATAGTATCTGTTCAACCCATTCAACATCTTCTTGAGTAGTGTAATTATTGTAGGATTGAGCTTTTTTTAGATGATCAAGTATTCTTTTTACTATCGACTCTCCGAAAGAAGTAGCTAAGGGAGAAATTGTTCCAGGTTTCTCGTCATAACTGCCGGCAAATTTCCATTTTATTTTATGAATTTCTGCCAAATTTTGAGCCACTGATTTACATATTTGTATTCTAATTTTTGGATCTAAACTGTTTCTAAATTTTTCATCAGCTAGGTGAACCCCTTTTAACTTTGGCATTATTACATAGCTCCAGCCAAAAATATCGGTTTTTTCATCGAGTAAATAAGGCCAAGGAATCAACACTGATGTTTTTGAGTGAATGAGATGGGCGAAGAACTTTTCGCTTTTAAACTGCCAGGAGTAGTGAGATTTGCCTCGTAATACAAACTCTCCTTTAGAGCTTGTCAAGAATAAATTTTGTCCAAAATTGCCATAAGGTATGGATTCTGCTTTGATAAATTTTCCCAGATTAAATCTGTCAAGTGCCTTCTGGAATTGTTCATCTTTAATTTCCCCCAATCGCTCTGAATATTTCATGCAGAAAGTATATCACTTATAAGGTTGTTGGCTTGCAGTAACTGAATATGTAAAAAATCTGAGAAAAAAATTATTCCTGCCAGTTAGTATCGTCGTTTCCTTGGGGTATGTTTATTTACACTCCTATTTACACTATTTACACTCCTGGAGTGAAAGATGTTGTTAGTAAACTCTAACTATTATACTCG
>CAYJQQ010000152.1:0-3198 GCA_964372285.1 uncultured Gammaproteobacteria bacterium
GGTTTGGTCGCAGGCTTCAATGAATTTTTTCATGAAGGTTATTATAAAACCGCTTCTGCTTTATACCGGGCTTCTGCTACGCGTCACGATCCGCACATTGGTTTTAGACCTCTGGTAGTTTTGCCTTTTAGTGATGATTGATTACTTGGTTTTTGCTTCTTGGATTAGTATCTTGTTATTTTGTTTTTTTGATTCCTTGGGCTTCGGACCCGTCTGCGTTTTTAGTACTATAGCATAATAAAGCCGATAAGGTTTATCTTCAGATTGAAATGACAACATATCCAACTCCAGAGGTTGGATTCAACTTGACACATATTTTCCTTATGGTGTAGGGGTAGATAGCATTTCTGGGCTTGGTGTTAAGGTTACAGGGCTTCTCTGTTCTCCTAAACATTTTGGCGGAATATCAAAACCAGAAATAGAATTAGGACCTAAAGCTTCTGCTTTGATTTTAGCTCCATAGTTATCAGTTAAATCTAGCATTACAGTTGCATCATCAATCTTTCTTAATAATTCTTCTAATGCATCCACACAAATCCTTATATTTTCAGTTGGATCTACGCTTTGTTTTGTTCCTGCCAAATTTTCTGCCTGATAAGATGCAGCTTGTAAACCCCAAGGCGACCTTAATACAACCTCTTCCGCAATTTGCTCTATCGTTATAATTTTTACTCCTATTCTTACTTCATTTTGAATACGATTACTCTCGGAAGTATTATTAGGCATTCCAACACCTAGGGCCACTCTATTACCTTCTGGATATGGCTTAAACAAATAATACGCGCCCTCAACTTGATGATATATGCTAGGAACTACTTGATTTACTCCTTGTGGCTCTTCTGAAAAAAGTCTACTCGCAGAATCTCGACCTGCGCAGCCGGTTAGAAAAGCCATACCCAATAATATAGCCGCTAAACCTGTACGGATTCTTAAATTACTTTCTTTAGATCGCCTAAAATTACCATTTTCCCACATACGTTATAAGTATCGTCAATGAGTTTGCAAATATTTTCGCATTTTTGCTTGCACTTTTACAATTATATATTTAAGTTCGGTATTCGTCATTTACGACCTATATTATAACAGGACTTACGCACTTTATAATCGTTTAGGTTGTTATAACGTCATTCTAGCAACCCCGACGTCACGTCGGGGGCGTCCAGAATCGTTGTTAGATTCTGTCCCGATTCAATCGAGATCCAGAATGACTGCCTAATTCCTATTTTATTGATAATTATCTAAATGCTAAAGACAGCTCTCTTAATTGATCAAATGTCAATACGAAGCTATTATCAACCGTAAATTTCGCTTCATGAAGGCAAACTCTTATGCCCAAGCTATCAGCAAATCCTATTAATTTTTCCAGTTCTTCCTGGGTTTTAGGAGAATTTGCTCCAAGTTCTGTGAATATATAATTTGTTGGCGTCCTATATTGCTCCATTGCCGGATGGGCTGCGTTGACTTTAGCTGCTATATCGATGGTGCTATTATAAGCATGGAGGCCAAACTTTAGGAAGGGGTCATCGAGTCGGACTCCACTAATAGACAGATTATACAACAGCTCTTCCTGTCTCTTCGGATCAAATAAAGCCCCGATGATTATAGGAATATTTTTTCCTCCGGGATACTCTCGGATAGCACGATAGCTAAATCCGGCAAATTCTCCGAAAGTTCCTAATCTCCCTGGGTTAAGATAGTCGATATCAGACCGCCAAAAATTTTGGCCCGGCGGATGATCCGGTTCGTTGCCGATTTCAAATGTTAGCTCATT
The DNA here is from genome assembly GCA_964372285.1 of uncultured Gammaproteobacteria bacterium. GTDB lineage: Bacteria > Patescibacteriota > Microgenomatia > UBA1406 > GWC2-37-13 > 2-01-FULL-40-13. The sequence goes on from CAYJQQ010000152.1 coordinate 1,772, forward strand.
TTCGCCACTTGTGGCATCTAAGACAGTCCAGATTGTTTCTCGTATGACTTCCTTTTCTAGAGAAACATTAGGTGAAAAAACAACTATAGGAAACAGGTCATTTTCAAAAGCAGCCATAATTGCTTGGCGAAATTGAGATTGACTATCATTGAGTTGCTCCCATGGACCCCAGATTCTCACGCGACCCACACCTATCTCTTTTAATTCTGGCATGATGCTCGGATCATCGGCGCGAACGCAAAAATTTTCATATTGAGGATAACCCGCACTCGGCATAGTATGATCTGGACTATCTTGCCGATAACTTTCGTTACTGCCGGGAGTCGCGACGGCATCAACTGGTTGGCAAGCGACTAAAGCAGCTGCGGCTAAGAAGATCCCTAATTTATATTCTGATCTCATTCTGGAAAGTCTATATTAGCAAAACTAGCAAGAAAACTCCAGATATGGGGATTTTATTAGTTTGGCATTGTGATCTATTTGAATTAAAATAATAGTGGGCTATTGTAGTTGATTTTTATTGCCAATATGATATATGATGAAAAAATGGCCAACAATCAGAATAACCCCTATCTGCAGTTTGAAAAGGAAAGTCTAATTTTGCGCGATTATCTGGCAGCCGATCGAACTGTTCTTTCGATCGATCGGACTTTTCTTGCCTATGTCAGGACCTCGCTAACTTTTTTGGTTGCCGGAGCTTCTTTTATTAGATTTTTCAATTCGGCTTTTCTGGCTTACGTTGGGGTATTTTTTATTTTAGCCACTCCTGTCACCTTCATTATTGGCATCTGGCGAATATGGGAGATGAAAAAGGTAGTAGCATCTCTTAAAGAAAAAGAGGAAGAGGTCCTAAATTCTTCATCACCGCAAAAAGAAGCCTAACTGGCCGCCTCCTACCAAGGCGCTAAAACTTAATCTTCTTACATATCTATATCTTTCACTTCAGAGGAGTCGGCAGGTGTCGGCATATTACTCGATAGGCTCCCAGACCGTGATAAGTTTGCCGTTTTGGTCAGTTGTTAAAACACATCTATAGAGGTCTCCTGGATGAGGTTCTTCACCGACGTAGCGGACCTGACCTGGATCATATTGGGATTCACAAAATGGTTGTTGAGCGGGATCAGGAGCCGGAGTCATCAAACTAGGTGTTACAATTAGATTAGAAGAAGCAAAAAGACCTGATACAGTAACAAGCTCGTAGCTATTTTCGTTTAACCATCTTATAATATCAGGTAAAGCAGCGATATCTTCGGGTCTATCATGGAGTAAGATTATAGCACCATTTTGGATTTCTCTAATTACTGCGCGATATACTCCCTCGGAAGTCTCTTGAATGGAAGGATCAATAGACCACATAACAACAGAGAGATTCATATTATTAACAACTCTTAAAACATCGGGGTCACCCCCTCCGTATCCTCCCCTTC
>CAYJQQ010000153.1:0-3187 GCA_964372285.1 uncultured Gammaproteobacteria bacterium
ACGCACTCGTTGGGTTTGCCTTTTCTTGCCTCAAGATCTTCGACTCCGTTATTAGAGACAGGCACTTTACCGAGATCTTTTTTCTCCCGAGCAAAGATGAAGGAGGACCCGCTAAAGCCTTGAGTAGGATTAAAAATATCGCCTATTTCCAGCTTGACTTTTTCTGCTGTAACTTCTTGAGCTAACTCATTGACTAGAACTTTGGCTTTGATTGGCTTATCGAAGGCAAGACCCAAAAGGTTGTTAAGCTTTTTTTCGTCGCTGAATCTGATAGGAAATCCGTTGGGAAGATTTTTTTCAATAAGTGCCGGCACCTCGTCAACTACCTTTTCTTCCTCTTCAAACTTATTATTGTCATCTAAATCTAGGTATATAGTAAATGTAGCTCGATCTTTTTCTAAATTAATTATTCGTAGCGAAAGTAGAGCAGAGTCTAGAGATTTTTTCTTTTGCTGGAGTTGATAGATTTTGACATCTTTATCAATAATATTCAGAGTAATATTTCGCTTTGAAGTTTGTGATTTATTTTTTGAGGATAAATATCCCAAGCCAACAATAATTAACACAAGGGGAATAAAGAATAGGAGAAATCGACCCTTTTTGCTTTTAGGAAAAACCATAAACTCCTACATTATATAAGAGATCTATAAGATTTGTCATGAACTATAGGGATAAATAAAGTTATCAATTAACTCTCATTAATGCTACTTGATTGTTGCTAAACTCTTCTTTGAGAAATCTGTAGTAATCCATTAGCAGTTTTTTATCAGAGTCGATTCCTGTAAGGATAATGCTATCTATTCTTTCTTTTTGTAAAAAATTCTTTGCCTCGTCTTTGGTCATTCTCATAGAGTAAAAATTAATAGCTTTATTTCGTTTATTATCTATATCCAAAGTAAATATTGATCGGCCATAATATACTTTTCTTCCGGTCAAAGCAGGTATTATCAGGCCGAGATTAGATGCGGGTGAAGTTAAAACAATGCCTTTATTTTTAGAATTTTCCAGCAGACTTATTCCATAATACAGATCCTTAGTCATATATTGCTGCTGTCCGATTTCGTCATAAATAGCTTTTGTTTTTATTTTATTCCTCCAGAGCGTTCCAAGAGATATAAAAAATACTGTGAGTATGGCACAGGTAATTATAAAAATTCTTGCTGGCCTCTTGGCAATTTTTTCAATCAGTAAGGCAGCGCTTGCTCCGAGGAAAATATAGGCGTTGGGATTAAAAAAACGAAGGTTATGTATTCCTACGATAGTTACGACATTTTTATTTAAAAAATTAATGGGAATAAGCGTCATGGCGGCGCCTAAAAGAAAAATTAAAAAAAATACGGCTCGAGTTGATTCCCAACTAGAGAAATATATAGGTAAGCCTAAGATTGCCAAAAAAAACAATAGCCCTATAGATAAGATAAAAAGTGAGGCTGGCGGATAGTAGAGATTATTCAATTCCCACAATCTGCTAGAAGTCAAAGTAGGGGACTCAAGTGATAATTTATTAAATAATGCAGCTAGGAGAAGAGATAAAACAGATGCAAAAAATAATGGAGCGACATAAATTAATCCATCGATAAATAAGTATTTTTTTGCTGCAATAATACTTTTAATCCTTGAAAATTTTTCTATCATAAAAGAAAGCAAGATGGCAAACCAATAAATAATAAGTAGTGGTGGAGAAGTGATTAATAATAATAGTGAGAAAATAAAAAAGACAATAAATTTCTTTAGCAGCCCGCCATTTTTAAATACCCTTAAAGTCGTTAAGATACCTAACAACAAAATCACTTCACTAATTAGATGATGCGGAGTTCCGCTGTTGTATCTGGAAAATGGGATGCCGATTGAATACCAATAATTAAAAGGACTAATTGCGATATTATTTTTAAAAGAAATATTAAAAAGAGGTGAAGCAAAAATTGTTAAAGCAAAGGCGCTAAGCTTTAGCAGGGGAGATTTTTTATTAAGTACCTGTGATATTGCAAAATAGGTTAGTAAAAAAAAGAGAAAGAGGAATATAGCCTCGTATAGCCAATATATTATCCATACCGGAATCTTTATCTGTGTAATATAGCTTGTAAATCCCATAAGTGAGTAAAGCCACCAAGAGAGGAAAAACTTTCCCGCGTCGTCATTGGTAAATAGATTTTGCAAAACAAGATGTCCTTGTTGTCCCTGTTTGACAAAAGACAGATATTCATAATAATCCTCATAGTAATGTGCGACCATCAGGTTAATTGTGTTTTGAGGCTTATTGACGACCATCATGATTAGCGGGAAAAGTAGAAATATTGTATAAAAGAGAGAGATTGTTGCTGCAATTATTTGAGGCCAATATCTTGATGTTATGGTTTTTAAAAAATTCACGATTTCTATTATACTTATGTTGTTAAATCTTTATGAAAAAAAACAAAATTATCGTCGTTTTACCGGCCTATAACGCCGAAAAAACAATCGAAAAAACCTATAGCAGAATACCCAAAAAAATCGTAGACGATGTTCTTGTTGTTGATGATGCAAGCAATGATAAAACTGCCGAAGTAGTGAAAAGATTAAAAATAAAATTATTCATTCATAATAAAAATTTAGGCTACGGAGGAAACCAAAAAACCTGCTACGAAGAAGCTCTCAAGCTTGGCGCTGATATCATCGTTATGGTGCATCCTGATTACCAATATGATCCGAAGTTTATCAAATATCTTGTCGAGCCTATAATCGATGATTCTTTTGATATCATGCTCGGTTCTCGCATTAGAACCAGAGCGGAGACTTTAAAAAATGGCATGCCTTTATATAAATACGTCAGCAATCGATTACTTACCTTTCTCGAAAATATTATATTAGGCCTCAACCTTAGCGAGTATCATACAGGATTCAGAGCATTTAAAAGGGAAGTGCTCGAGGTGATGAATCTGGAAAATTTATCAAATGACTTTGTCTTTGACCAACAAATTTTATTTGCCGCCCATATTTTAGGTTTCCGTATTGGTGAAATATATACCCCAAGCCATTATCGAAAAGACTCGTCTTCTATAAATTTCATCAGATCTATAAGATACGGTCTGGAAACATTAGTAAATCTTTTCTACTATTTTATTGAAAAAAAAGATTTATTTAAAAGATCAACGCCGGGGGTTATTTAAAAGATCAACGCCGGGGGTTGAAGATATTGTTAACAAAGCCT
>CAYJQQ010000154.1:0-3187 GCA_964372285.1 uncultured Gammaproteobacteria bacterium
TAGTAAGAGGTATATTTTCAAATGCAGTATTTTTTATCACCACTCTTTTTTTCGGTTTTTATTTTCTTGTCGAGGAAAATGTGATAAGAAAGATCATATCGCGATTTTTCTCGGAAGAAAAAGCAAAGACGGCTCTCGTCGTTTTTGATAAGGCAGAGAAACGTCTGAATGCTTGGTTTTGGGGGGAGATCGCCCTGATGACTTTGGTTGGTCTGATGACCTTTATCGGGCTCAACTTGATCGGTATAAGATATGCCCTGGCTTTGGCAGTGCTGGCCGGGTTGTTGGAGGCCGTACCAAACCTTGGTCCGACCATCTCCTCTATTCCGGCAATTCTGCTCGGATTTGCCACCTCGCCGGTGATGGGTTTCGCAGCTTTGGCTCTCTATTTTATCGTCCAACAGCTCGAAAATAATTTAATCGTTCCGGTTGTGATGAAGAAGGCGGTTGGATTAAATCCGATAATCACTTTAGTTGCGCTTTTGGTCGGCGGAAAAACCGGTGGAGTTTTGGGAGTATTGCTGGCTATACCGATTACCGTTTTTCTTGAAACAGTTTTAATCGAAATAGCAAATGCTCCCAAGCCGGCGGAGAATGCTCGGTGATTGTGCGGGAAAAGTCCACCCATCGGGTGGCCAGCCTCATTTTTGATGAAAATTTATCCAGAGTTGCTTGAAAAGATTTAAAGTGAGGGTCGAAAGGAAAAATCCTAATGTTGGGACAATAGCATTCTTCCATGGATGAGGAAAATTATTTACTATAAAAAATAAAATAATTATTAAATAGGTTAATAATGCGATAATAACTTTTCTAATCCAACTTGTTTCCCAAGCTTTATCCAACTCTACTTTCTCATTTCTTTTTTCGGTATCTAGAATTCTATATTCTAGCTTTTTAATTTCAGTATTTAGATTCATAGTTTTTTAATCAGTATATTTTTTCAAAGAATGCAAAATTGAATTGCAGCAAATGTCAATATGATTTAAATCAACCTTTACTCCGATGAATCGATTCACCGAATATTATTGAGTTAAATTTGCTCAAATATAATCTGCTTCTTAGAGTAGTTAAAGGTTATGTCAAATTTATCAAATATATCTAATCGGCCAAGAAGAAGAGTAGAGTCTTCAGCGTCGATAAAATAACAGCGGATTTTTAGCTGGTAATTTTTTCCAAAATTAAGTTTCACTACTCCTGGATAGGCAAATATACCCAGATCGCCAATGCCAAATAATTTTGTTTTTTCTCTCGGGTTATACTGGAGTCCATATTCTTTCGCCATTGAAAGAGTGAGCATTGTGGTGTCGGCACCACTATCTAATAGAAGCCATATGTCAATCCATCCGGTAGAAGTTTTTAAGGGCAAAAGTATACGCGGATTAACGATTCTTCCTTCTTCAATGGTCTTGTATTTATAGGGAAAAGTAAATGTAGGTCCGTCCATACTTTTCTACATATCCGATAGCAACTTTATTTTGGGAAATTTTTTTCTTTTTTATATTTTTCATCAACTCGTTAACTCCTTTTCCGGACGCATAGACTTTATCTCCTTCTTTATCAGTGGCTACCCACATTCCTCCATATTTTTTTTGTATTTTTATAAATGGATCGGTTTTCATATATAAAAGTATAGTTAACGAAAGACGAAAATTCAATCATTGTTTTTTATTGTTAAAAAGGCATCTTTTATCAGTTTTCCGTGCCAGTCGAAGGCGACTTCGAAATTTCTCGGCGAGGCGAGCTTAATAACTTCTTGAGTTACTAGTCGAATCAGATGATACATTGCAAGCTCTGTCTCTTTTTCGACCTTCTTAAACAGCTTATGATCGCGATTAATAAAGATGATGCCGCCTTCAATGAAGCTCTCTTTTTCTTCATCACCCAGATGGGCAAAGCTGACAAGAAATTCGCTGCCGCCGATTTTGACTTTTTTAACTATCCGATGATCGTCACGAAGAAGAGTTTTAATTCGTGAGCGTACTTTAGGCTTAATAATTTTTAGAGCTTTTCTTAACTCATCTTTCAACGAGGAATCTAAAGAAAATTCCCCACTGGGTTTTCTTTTTGAGGAGGATAAAGCCGTTCCAATTACTCCAGATTTTATAGTTTCCTGATCTGTAAACTTTCTTTTTGCTTTAGAAAAAAGCGGCAGATTGTCCAAAAGCAAAATATCCTTGTTTTTCTTTAATGCCTCACGAATGGTCAATAAAGCATCAGATAAAATTCTTTCGGCTTTTTTATCTCGGTAAGAGATAACCGATTTCTCAAGCGATCGGATCACCCGCTTCAGCTTCTTACTCATTACTTTAATAAATTCTTCGTATTCTTTTGAGTCTTTTACAAAATCTTCCCTGGCTGCGGTGATCGGAAGAAAGTCGGCGTTTAATTCTCCAGTTAATCTACGGGTTGATAAGCTATGAAGTCTTTCAATCCCGAAAGTTTCTCTTTTTGTCAAGACGTTTTTTACCCTAATTCCGACTCCTTCCTGGTCTTTGGGCAACATCAAACTGGCAATAATAATCTCGCCTTTGATTGAGCCGTATCTTGTCACTTCTTTTATCCGGAATCTCTCGCCAGGAATAAATTTTGACTGCAGTTTCTTTTCGTTGACAAAGATAGAGAAATTTTTATCGAATAACGGGAAGATGTTGATAAGGTGTCTTTCTATATCAAAAAGCGAGAGCGGTTTTTTTATCTGAAAAAGCGTTACTCGTGTTCCGGTTTTTTGATTTAATCTGATCTCATGTTCGATAAGCGGAATATTCCAGTCACTTCGTTTCTCAAAATCTTGTTTGTCAAAAATAAGTGTGGCTGCGTAATTTTGCGACCGTGTATAGATCTCAAATCTATCGCATATTGATAAAACAGCAAACTTTCCGATACCGAATTCTCCAATTCTTATCCTTTTAAATTTCTCGCTGACCGGATTTAGTTTTTTAAAATCGGATCCAATGGTAAAGTATTGCTTCAAACCTTCTCTATCCATTCCCGACCCGTTATCTTCAACAATGATTGAAGTGTCGGCTATTAAAACTTTAACTTCTGTGGCGTCGGCATCGTAGCCATTAGCTACAAGTTCACGGATAAGATCAAGGCTTTGAGTGTAGAGCCGCTCGCCAATTGTTGAAAGGTGTGATTTATCAAATCGGATCGGTATAAAGCTTTGAGACATGAAGATATTATAGCA
>CAYJQQ010000155.1:0-3160 GCA_964372285.1 uncultured Gammaproteobacteria bacterium
ACTCGGTATCAGCCGGGCAAACGCTTTTTAGAAATAATAGAAGAAATAAAAAAAAAGAAAAATAATAATCACATATGAAAGTAATAATATTCTGTGGTGGTTTAGGGACCCGATTACGCGAAGAGACAGAATTCAAACCAAAACCGCTGGTGGAGATTGGAAGCAAGCCAATCTTGTGGCACATTATGAAGATATATAGTCATTATGGCTATAATGATTTTGTGCTTTGTTTAGGTTATAAGGGACAAATGATTAAGGAGTATTTTTATAACTACGATTTATTTAATAAAGATTTTACCATTACTTTAGGAGAACAAAAAAACCTTGAAATTTATAATAATCATAAGGAGAACAATTGGCGGATTACTTTTGTTGATACTGGGGAAGAAGCGCTCAAGGGCGCGAGATTAAAACGTGCCGAAAAACATATAGATGGAGATACCTTTATGGTAACATATGGCGATGGGGTTGCAAATATTGATATCAGCGCCCTGGTAGCGTTTCATAAGAGTCATAATAAAATAGCAACGCTTACGGGAGTTTATCCTATTTCACGATTTGGCGAGATGGTGGTTGAGGGGACTCAAATTAAAAAGTTTGAAGAAAAGCCTTTGAATGACGCTAAGCCTATTAATGGCGGGTTTTTCGTCTTTAATCGGAAAATATTTAATTATTTGCAAGATGATCCATCCTGTGATTTGGAATTTGGCCCCTTAGGGAAAATTGCTGAATCGGGCGAATTAATGATGTATAGACATTCTGATTTTTGGTATTGTATTGATACTCTGCGGGATGTCGAACATTTAAAAAAATTATGGAAAGAGGGAAATAGTCCTTGGAAAATCTGGAAAGATAAAAATTGAAATAAAAAATGGATACCATTTTGACGGGAAAAAAAATAATAGTGACGGGGGGAACGGGATTCATCGGTTCCCATTTAGTAAATGCACTAGTAGAAAAACACAATATGGTGGTTGTGATAGATAATTTGTCATCAGGAGAAAAAAGATATGTTAATCCGAAAGCGGTTTTTTATCAAATAGATGTGAGGAGTAAAGAAATCGTAGAAATATTTAAAAAAGAAAAACCAGAAATAGTATTCCATTTGGCTGCCTATCCTCTTGTAGAAAAAGCCTACCAATCTCCAAGGGAAGTGTTTGAAATCAATATTATGGGAACGGTAAATGTGCTAGAGGCTTGTCGAGAGTTGGGGGATATTAAAGCTGTGGTTATTGTCTCTTCTGACAAAGCTTATGGTAAAACAGAAGAGCTTCCTTGTACAGAAGATTCTCCTCTCCAGGGCGATCATCCATATGAAGCCTCAAAATCTGCTACTGATTTGATTGCTAAAACTTATTATTTTACTTACCAGCTTCCAGTGATTATCGCTCGTTTTAGTAATGTGTTTGGCCCACGGGATTTGAATTTATCTAGACTTATTCCAGGGATATTAACCGCTCTTATTAAAAAGGAAGATTTTTTAGTGAGAAGTGATGGTACCATGGTACGGGAATATACTTACATTAATGACATCGTTGAGGGTTGTATTCAATTGGTTATATATAAAGAAAAAACAATAGGCGAGGCTTTTAATTTCGGCTCGAAAAATATTTTAAGCGTGAAAGAATGTATAGAAAAAATACAAAATATTTTAGGTCAGGAAATACATTATAAAATTTTAAACTCAGCAAAAAATGAAATTCCAACTCAATATTTATCTTGGGAAAAGGTGAAAAAAGTTATTGGTTGGGAACCAAAAACTAGCTTTGAAGACGGAATTAAAAAGACATTTGCCTGGTATCAACGATACTATTCAGAGATTCAATTATGAACTGCAGGTCTTGCGATACAATAATTACAGAATTTTTCTCCCTAGGACAAATGCCTTTGGTAAATTATTTTCTTCGTGAAGACCAGTTTGCCACAGAAAAAAAGTACCTCTTAAGCATTGGATTTTGCCCACAGTGCTATTTAATCCAACTTATGGAAGAAATTTCTCCTGAAGTATTATTTAGGAACTATATTTATTTCTCGTCTAATTCAAGTGCCTTTTTAAACCACTCAAAAGAATTAGCTGAAAAATTTGTCAAACACTTTAATCTTGGATTCGATTCACTGGTACTGGAAATTGCCAGTAATGATGGAGCTCAATTGCAGTACTATAAAACCTTGGGAGTAAAGGTGTTAGGCATAGATCCTGCGGAAAATATTGCCAAAATTGCTAATGAAAAGGGGATTGAAACAATCCCTAAGTTTTTTAATTATGCCTTCGCTAAAATTTTAAAAAATGAAAAAAAGATTCAAGCAGATTTAATATTTGGAGCAAATGTGTTGGCGCATATCCCCGAGATTAGGGATTTTATACGAGGAGTAAAAGAAGTGTTAAAACCAAAAGGTACTGCGGTATTTGAATTTCCCTACGTGAAGGGATTAATGGAAAATAAGTTTGATATTATTTATCATGAGCACGTGTTTTATTATTCTTTAATTGCTCTCCAAAATATTTTTGGAAAAGAATGTCTTGAAATTTATGATGTAGAAATGACTCCTATGCAAGGAGGTTCTCTTCTAATTTTCACTTCTCATGCTGGTAATTTTCCTCTAACAGACTTACTAAAAAACATGGTAGAAGAAGAGAAACGACAAGGTTACAACAAACTAGAGACATACCAGAAAATAGGAAAAAATGTCGGTGAATTGAAGAAAGAAATTATTAGCCTTTTGGAATCTATCAAGAAAGAAGGGAAAACTATCATAGGATATTCAGCTCCCGCAAAAGGCAATATTTTACTTAATTATTTTGGCATTGGCAAACAATATTTAGATTTTATCGTTGATAAATCAAAAGCCAAACAGGGACTCTACACTCCAGGAACCCATTTGTTAGTTCATGCCATAGAAAAAATTGATGAGATAAAACCAGATTATCTTTTAGTGCTTTGCTGGAATATTGCTGATGAAGTAATTGCTATGCCTGAACTTAAAAATTTTAAAGACTGTGGGGGCAAATGTATTATACCAATACCAAAAGTGATAATACTATAAATAACTGTTATGAAAAAACCTTTATTGACCATGGGAATGGTCGCATATAACGAAGAAAAGTATATTAGCCAAGCTATTAAAAGTTTACTGGCACAGACTTTTAAAGATTTTATTT
>CAYJQQ010000156.1:0-3142 GCA_964372285.1 uncultured Gammaproteobacteria bacterium
TAATAGTATATTAAGTCGTGACATGATTTCTATAAATTTCTACAAGTTTCTATTTATTTCAGAAATATATTTATATTTATTGAAATTTGTAGAAATTAATTGTTATCTTTCGAGTTTCGGATTTTTACTGCTATTATATCATAAAAATCCATATTTAGAGCCTTAAATTAACTTTTTTTGCAGGATTGCATACCTCTTGACAAAAGAATTATATTCATTTATTCTTTTTTTATGGCAAAGAAAGTAAGAAGGACATCTCAAAAAACAGAGTTATCTCCGGTGATGCAGGTTGGAGTAGTTTTTGTGATCCTAGCCGCTATGATTCTTCTTATGTATGCCGCAAGAGTATCTCCATAAAATTCATACTAAACAGTTTAAAAAATAAGATTTGGTATTGACAAATCTAAGAATCTATATTAGGCTTTATGTTGATGAGCACGAAGGCCGATTATAAAACTTATCTGGCACAATTAGAAGATCTTCTCCAGGAATATTTGGTTAAAAAGGCACCGGCTCTTCCGGCAGGTATTAAAGAAGCCATCGTTAAATTCGCTCCTTGGGTAACGGTAGTAATATTAATTTTAACTCTTCCTTTAGTTTTGGCTGCCTTTGGATTAGGAACGCTGCTTGCGCCATTTAGTTTCTTAAGAGGCATGACTGTCGGAACCAACTACGTTCTTACCTTAGTTTTTTCTGCCATTCAGCTGGTTTTGGAGGCAATGGCTATTCCGGGGCTCTTCAATAAAACCAGAAAGGCGTGGTACTTGGTATATTATGCAGCTCTGGTTGGCGGAGTACAAAATTTAGTCACTTTAAATCTTGGTGGACTTCTTATTGGGACTCTTCTTTCGCTCTACGTACTTTTTCAAGTGAGGGAATACTACAAATAGACTTTCTTTCCAGAAAAATCCAGAAGAGATCAGAGAATCAGAAGAAATCAGATACCGGAAAATTCGGATGAAATCGGATAAATCAGCGAAAGTCAACCCACTTTTTTATCAGGCTGTTTAACTGCTTAGAAATAATTTTATATTCTTTACCAACCTCGCTACATAGTTTTTTATCAATTCTTTTATAAGTATTAGCAAGCAAATAAATTTCTCTAGCATGAGTAATAGTTTCGTCAGACGATCCCATCGCCATTGTTAAGAAACGTTTAAATTCTTTTACGGATGATCGTTTAGCAAACCCTTCTGCTATAAGAGGAGGGATTGATTCCCCAGAGTTTATTATTTGACTCCTCAATCTTAAATGAGAGTCTGGAATTTGATGAGCCGGTTTGTAAACAAATTTTAAGCCTTGTAATGATCTTTTATATACATCAAGATCAGTAACATCATAGATTGCCATAACTTCACTATAACATGTTTTTGGCGAGGCTTCTGAATTTTCAGATTTATCTGATATATCTGGTATCTGATTTTTCCGACTTCCGATCTTTTCCGAATTATTCTGAAATAAGGTTGTTATAATTACTCCATGTCTCGCGTTGATGAAGCCAGAGAAGCTTTCATAAAAAATAATGTAGAGAAGATAAAAGAAGCACACGATGTAAGAGTTATTCATAGATCTATACACCATGAAGAAGCCCACAAGAAAAACTTTACACTTCCCGAGGTCATCCTGGGTGGTCAGGACGGATTGGTAAATGTTTTAGGTGTTATTTTAGGCGTAGCCGCTGCCACTTCATCTAATGAGATCGTCATTGTGGCTGGCTTAGCAGCAACATTTGCCGAAAGCATCTCGATGGGAGCTGTTGCCTATACTTCAAAACTGGCAGAAGCCGATTATTATCAATCAGAGTACGAAAGAGAAAAGTGGGAGATAGATCATATTCCAGACGGAGAAAAAGAGGAAATAAGAGCCCTTTACGAAAATTACGGATTTAAGGGAAAGGTGCTGGATGAGATAGTTGAGAAGATTACGTCTGATAAAGACATCTGGTTAAAGGTTATGCTGGAACAGGAACTCAAACTTGAACCTGTCGAAAGAAAAGACGCATTGCCGGCAGGATTCATTGTTGGCGTATCTGCTCTAGTTGGATCACTTATTCCGTTGGCTCCTTTTTTCTTTTTTCCACTTAAGACGGCGATAGCTTTTTCTTTGCTTATTTCAGCTGCCGCTTTATTTGTTGTGGGATTTTACAAGGCAAAGAAGACAATAGGTAGAGAGCTATTGCGGCAGGGGATTGAGCTGATGGCGATTGGGATGGTTTCGGCTCTGGTTGGTTATTTTATCGGGACCTTATTTAAGATGTAACTATTCACGCTTCTTGACACAGAATGTCATTGCGAGCGATGAGTTTTGAAGCGAAGCAATCTCTGTTTCAGTTCGTTATAGTAATGAGATTGCTTCGTCGTTTCAACTAAAAATCACCACTCCTCGCAATGACAAAAATGTATAGTTTGATATGGTTTTGTCAAGACTTGTGAAATCTTACTTTAAGATTAAATAGTTGACAAAGTTAGCAAAGTTTGCTAAATTTAAACTATGCAAGATACACAATCAATTTCAACAAAGGAATTAAGAGATAACTTATCGGAAATTTTAGAAAGAGTAGCAATTGGGGGACAATCTTTTCGTGTAGAGAAATTCGGTAAGGAAAAAGCCCTAATAATTCCTCCCCAAAAACAGCAAAAGAAAAAAGTAAAAAAAATTGATCTAAGCAAGCTGCCTGCTTTTGGAATGTGGAAGGACAGAGAAGATATGAAAGATTCGGCAGCTTGGGTGAGAATGATCAGGGAAAAAAACAGTAGAAGAATTTACGATACAAAATGAACACTTATCTCTGCGATAGCAATGTTTTTATCGATTATTTAAGAGGCTTCCGAAAACCACTTCAATTATTACAAGATCGTTCTAGAATCAAGGTGTCTGCAGTAACAGTCGGAGAGCTTTTGCAGGGAGCGAGAGATAGAAAAGCTCTCAGTAATATGAAACAAATGCTTAAAAACTTTGAAGTCATTCATACGAATGAACTTATTTCAAAAAAAGCTCTGGACATTTTAGAAATACATCATTTAGCATCAGGAATTTTGCTATTTGACGCTTTTATTGCAGCAACAGCGATTGAAAATAATTTAATTCTTATCACAGGTAATCTAAAGCATTTTAAGATGATAAAAGGATTAAAAGTTGAAAA
>CAYJQQ010000157.1:0-3074 GCA_964372285.1 uncultured Gammaproteobacteria bacterium
TAAAGATACTTGTCAATTCAGAAAATAGAGGAAAAGGATTTTCGGTGAGAAAGGGAATAGCGGAGGCGAGTGGAGACTTTGTAATAATTCAAGACGCTGATTTTGAATATGATCCGAAAGAATACGAGAAGTTATTAGAACCGCTTATTAAAGGGGAGGCGGTCGTGGTTTATGGGTCTCGTTTTAAAAATTCAAAATTTACTTTCAAGTCATATTATTTGGCCAACAAATTTCTTACTTTTTTATCCAACCTTTTTACTGGCTTAGCGCTCACCGATATGGAAACCTGCTACAAATGTTTTACAAAAGTAGCTTTAAATAAAATTTTGCCGCGCCTCAAGGCCAACAGGTTCGAAATAGAGCCAGAAATAACGGCTATTATTGACAAACTTGGTTTTAAAATAAAAGAAGTGCCTATCTCTTATAACAGGCGTTCCTATGCCGAGGGAAAGAAAATCGGCTGGAAAGACGGCCTTGAGGCCATTATTGCTATTATTAAATACGGCGTATGAACAAAAATTTTTATATAAAACTTGCTTTGATTGTGATTTTAGCAATCCTCGTCGCTTTTTCAATATATTTCTTAAAGCCGGAAATAAAAGGCGACGGCGAAACTTATTATGAGGCCATGCAAGTCCTTTCTTCGGGAAAAGCACCACAAAATTTTACACCGAACAGAATTTTGACCACATTTTTGGGATTAGAAACCGCTGTTTTATTTTCAAAAATATTGGGTAGCATAAACGGCTGGCTTGTCATGAATATCATCTTTTATTTTGTTGCTTGTATTGTCTTTTTCAATTTGCTCTTAAAAATTTATGACAGCCAAAAGACAGCCATAATTGGTAGTTTATTTTTGGCCGGAAATTACGCTATGCTCCGCTTCGGCTTGAATTTCCTCATGGACATTGGCGGTTGGACATTTTATGCCATATCGCTCTTTTTTCTCTGGAATTATTTGGAAAGTAAAAAAAGAAAAGATATATTGCTAGCGTCAGTTATGGTCGGAGTCGGCGGGCTTTTTAAAGAATACTCCTTTTTGGGTTTTTTGCCGATTATCGGCATATTACTCTACGAAAATTATAAGCAATTATTTGTTTTTATTAAAAAATCTTTTATTCCAATTTTGATAATGCTCGGACCGACGGTGATTTTACACTTGCTTGTCTATCTTAAGTTCGGCTACACTTACTTCGATTGGCTCAGTTCCAATCAAGAGCATTATGTCTACAGCTCCCGCCTAGTTGAATACATAAAAAGTTTTGGTTCACTCCTCAATATTCTCGGCATTCTTTTTATTTGTGGTCTAGCGGTCTTAAGAAAAGAATGGGCGAATTTAGATTTTAAAATTAAATTATTCCTTCTTTTAATCTTTGCTTCTTTGCTTCCAATCTTCCTCTGGCCCGCCATTACCCAAAGAATATTATTTATCACCGCGCCGTTTATAATTCTGGTTTCCGGATTATTCATAAAAAAGTGCGAAAAATACTGGTATGTTTTTATTCCTATTTTGTTAATTTACATTCTAGTCAGCTTTTTGATGGATGCATTCATATTGAATTTTGTCAATTTACCGATATAATCTCTTGATGGCATACAAGGGCAAAAGAGTGAGCGTGGTTATACCGACCTACAATGAAGCGGCCAGCATACGAGGAGTGATAGACGGTTTTTTTGAAACCGGCTTGGTTGATGAAGTGGTCGTGGTTGATAATAATGCTCTAGGCGATACAAAAGGAGAAGTGAGAAAAACAAAAGCCAGATTAGTGGATGAAAAAAAACAAGGATACGGGCATGCTTTAATGAGAGGTTTGAAAGAAGCAAGAGGAGATCTGATAGTAATGACTGAAGCCGATGGCACATTTATTTCTAAAGATATAGAAAAACTTCTCTCTTATAGCGACGAATTTGAAGCAGTACTAGGTACTCGTACCTCTCGTTCTGCCATCTGGTCTGGCGCTTTTATGCCTTTTCCGGTGCGATTTGGCAATTGGCTCTGGGCAAAGGCCATAGAGACGCTCTTTAATGGTCCGGTACTTACGGATGTCGGTTGCACTTACAAACTTATCTCTCGTGACGCTTTGCAAAAAATAATTGATCTATTCCCCTTATCAAAAGGCGATGGCAAATTTTCTCCAGAACTTATGATCTGGCTTATCAGAAAAAATATAAATCTTATCGAAATACCATTAATATACAAAGAAAGGGTTGGACAGTCAGGCTATACAGGCAGTATTTGGAAAGCTACTAAATTGGGACTGAAAATGATCCCGCTTATATTGAAATATAGATTTAAGAAAATATGATTAAAATTTTCAATTTTCAATTTTCAATTTTCAATCCCAGATTTTTGTTTACTGGTTTTGTAGTTTTGTTTATCCTGCTTCATATGGCTGGGTTAAATATCCCATACCATCAAGATGAGTATAAATGGGTTTATTATTCTCATACAGAGATTACTCCTCCTGGCACTATTCCGCATCCACCACTAACAGAATTTATATATACAAAATTAGGTCCAATCGTCAGAGACAATAATTTTAGAATGATTCCATTTGCTTTTGGGTTTCTTAATTTCTTTTTGCTTTTTTATTTAGTCAGAATTATCTTTGATGAAAAAACGGCATTGTGGAGTGTTGGATTATTTGCTATTTCTTTTTATTCACTACTTGCTTCTCTAATGGTGGATGTGGATGGAGCGGTGATGCCCTTCTTTTTTTTAATATCATCTATCTCGCATTTTGAATTAAAAAAAAGAAATTTTCAATTCTCCCCGAAGCAAAGCAGGCTTGCAACGGGGCAAGTAATTTTCAATTTTCAAAATTTATTTCTGTGGCTTTTACTGGTTATTGGAGCTGTTGGCGGGGTTTTGGTGAAGATGAGTGGAATATTACCAATCTCGGCATTGGTTTTGGATTTTGCTATTGTAAGAAAGTTTATTGGTGATAAAAAGAAATTATGGAAATTTATAAGTTTAGGTATAGGGACCAGTATTGCTGTGGTTTTAATACTTATACTCGCAAAGTTTGTATTTCCGTATTTTCCTATCGAAAAGTCTATCGTTTATTGGAAAC
>CAYJQQ010000158.1:0-3064 GCA_964372285.1 uncultured Gammaproteobacteria bacterium
TGGTGGTCGTAGCTCAACGGTAGAGCGTCGCCCTGTGGAGGCGAATGTTGCGGGTTCAAATCCCGTCGATCACCCCCGAGTCAAACTCGGTTCCCCCGAGTTTACGAGGAGTCCCGTTTGATTGGTTTAACAAATAATCTTCGTAAAAGACTTCAACAACATGCAAGAGGTCAAGTAGAATCAACTGTAAATATTTAAATTCAAAAAAAATTAAATTCAGAAAGTCACAAAAGCATATCCAACACCCGAGGTTGGAAGTTTATTGATGGGAAACTGACAGCTGATAGATAATAACTTCGCCGTAGTTGCCATCATTACAAGGCCCAGACTCCTCTGTTTTGCAGTTTGACTGAGTGTAGGCACCGGCTTTGAAATATGCGCCAGAATATTCTTTATCAAGTGTGTATACCGGATCAGAAGTACCATTATAGAAGATTTTGGTTTTACCATTCTCCACTTCGAACCTAACAGTGAATCTTTTCCCTAAACTATAATCAGAGTCAAGAGTGTGTTTATTTTTTCCGTCAACATTTATATAAAGGTTAGGAAATTCTAATCGAATTACTAAGACATCATCACTCTTATCATGGATCTGACCGGCGACTACATGCTTTTTCACTTGAGGTACAGCTGTTATCGCCTCATCAAGAAACATTGTGTGCTTGCCGGACTTTGAAGACCAACTTGCCTGTTTATTCCCATTATCTGTCATTTCTCGAAGTTCTGAACGAGGATAACTTGAACCACCAGTTGTTACTCCGTTGACAGCAGATCTGAATCGCAGAGCTCCCGATACGACTACAAACCAAGGATCGACAACAAAATTAGCTAATTCCGGCTGTAGTATTTCTTTTGGTTTTTCTGACTCGCCAATTGGTAAAGTTAATTTCCAATTTGTAATGTCAAATGGTTTGGAAGAGCTGATTACTGGTGCAGACTGTGCTGCTGTGGTTGGCGAAGAGGCATTAGTTGGAGTAGGCGCTTGACCTTCTGGCGTTGGAGTATTAGTTGGTGAACTTGTAGCCGTCGGTGTAGGAGTAGAAGTATGAGTTGGCACTGGAGTCGGCGTGGCAGAAGGAGTAGAAGTTGGTGTCGGCGTCTTTGTTGGTGTTAGCGAAGGTATAATTGTTTGTGCATTTACATCAATTTTTTTGTTTACTCTTTTGTAAGTTTGGCCTAAAATGTGAATCGATCCGGCCATAGTGAATAATAATAGCAAAATGGTAAAGGAAAGATTTAGAAAGATAATTCGACTTTGGTTTTCCATTAAGTATATAAGTATAGCAGAATTCAAAAACCAAGTACACAAAAGTCGTCGATCATCTGAGCCGACGGTGGGAATCGAACCCACACTCTAACCCTTACCAAGGGTTCGTTTTACCACTAAACTACATCGGCAAATACAACATGAAACTTGAAACATGAAGCATGAAACATTTGATATTTTAACAAAATATTACTCATTTGTTTTACGTTTTATGTTTCATGTTTTATTTTATTCATCACCCAATAACTCACGATGGCTGCAGATACTATTACATTTAATGATTTATTGATACCAAACATCGGAATCTCTACAATCTGATCGACCAACTTTAATGTCTCTGGTGTTACTCCATAGCTTTCGTTGCCGAAAACAAGAGCTAACGGTATCTGATAACGGGCTTTAGTGTAAGGAATGGCTTTGGGGTGTTGTTCGACGGCGAAGATTGAGGGTTTAGGGTATAGGGGATAGGGTTTAGATTGTGAAAATTCTTTATTTTTTACTAAACCCTGAACCCTAACCCCTAACCCCTTCTTAAATTCTTCGATTGCTTCTTGTGAGCTTCGCTTATATTCCCAGTCGACGATCTTATACGTTCCTATCGATGCTTTCTTGATTCTGGAGTTTGGGGGAATCTCCATTTCACCACAAAGATATATTTTTTCTACGGCAATGGCATCAGCCAGACGAAACAAGCCACCGATATTATAAGTATCGTAAATGTTTTCGAGGATAAAATAGACAGGATGACGTTTTATCTTTTGTATATCCCCCATCGCGCGTTTTTCTTCTAATTCGCGTAATTGTTGGGCGTTTAAGCGCATAAACTATGAAACATAAAACTTGAAACATGAAACATTATTTATTTTTATATAAAATTCCGTAGAGAATTCTCGCTAATTCGTTAACTTGCAAAAGAACATCATGTAATTCATTACCAGTAATTAAAGAAAGTTCGTTGGAAAAATAAAGCAGGTATTTCGTTTCTTTTAATGATCCAAAAGCAATACTTAATAAATGTCTATTTTCTTTTATTGATTTTCTTGCTCCCGCTTCAACGATGTTTAAAATAATAGACAAACTTGCCCTTCTGAGTTGCTCTCCGATTGAAAACTGATACTTTTGTGGAAATTTAAGCGTAAAGCGATAAATTTTTTTTACGAAAGAGTCAGCTTTATCAAATAGCAGATATTTTTTCTCCATGCTTTTATTTTATCAGTTGTTTTATGTTTTATGCTTTATGTTTTATTTTAGAGGCCTATAGTTGACAAACAATTAATCCTGTAGTATAATTCGGAGCTATATGAAAAGGCTGTTAGTTTTTTTGCTTCTTGCTATAAGCTATTTGCTATTAGCTACTAGCTCTTTAGCTCAAGACGGTCAGTACGGACCTTATGGAGGACCTGAACCAAGTCTATCTATCTTAGTAGATAAGATGGTCGGCAAACCAGTTGCAACCAAAGGTGTTTTTACTGATCAAGATTATGTAGACAACCTCTCTCCTTCTGATCCTCGCTTTAATCCTGAACAGGAAGTATTTTTCAAAATTAAGGTAAAAAATACATCTGATGTAAAAATAAACGATGTAACTGTTAAAGATTTCCTGCCAGACTTTGTTGATTTTAAAGAAGGACCAGGCTCATTTGACAAGGATTCTCGAACTTTAACCATCGACGCAGGCGACCTTGACGTTGATGAAGAAAAATTGTTTTTTGTAAAAGTCAAAGTTGTGGAACAAGACGAACTGCCTGAAGATAAAGGTATTTTATGCGTCGTGAACAAAGCTCAAGCTTTTGACGG
>CAYJQQ010000159.1:0-3055 GCA_964372285.1 uncultured Gammaproteobacteria bacterium
ATTTTCTCAAGTATATTGGATTTTATCAATATCAAAAAAGCGTTTATCTTTTTCCCTACGAGTGTGAAAAGGAAATCGCTCTGGTCAAAAAAATTGTCGAAGGTGCAAAATATATGAGTTATATCATAGCCGAAAAAATTGAAAACGAAAAGGCGGCAAAAATCTACTTTAATCTCTAACAGGACTTACGGGCTTTGTCATTACGAGGAGCCCCGATATTCATCGGGATAAACTCCGCGACGAAGTAATCTCGTTAATAATGAGATTACTTCGGAACGTCTGACGTTCCTTCGCTTCGCTCGCAATGACAATCTAAAGTGAAATTAATCGCGTAACTCCTGCTCTAACTTTATCCCTACATAGACTATTCATCTTTATGTTAAAAACACTACCTACCATATTGATATCGATCGATACGTATATGGCATAAGATTCATTCGATTTGTTTTGTGACGACATATTTGTTATCCTTTTTCAAAATATGGACAAAAAAATAACAACAGCTTGTAAAATAATTAAACAGATCGAATATATAAATATAGCTACAATAACTCCTAAGGGATTACCCTGGAATACTCCTGTGTACACAGCATTCGATAAAAATCTTAATTTTTACTGGTTTTCTTGGAAAAAAAATCAGCACTCAATTAATATAAGGAATAATCCCAATGCATTTGTCACTATATACGATTCGACAGTACCGGCAGGAACCGGAGTTGGAATATATTTTTCCGGCAAAGCCTATGAAATAACAAATCCAAAAGAAATAATTATCGGTCTAACCGTATGCTATAAAAGAAGCAAACACAAAATAAGAGCTGTAAAAGAATTTTTAACTCACTTTCCCAGAAGGGTCTACAAATTCACACCAGAAAAAGCTTGGATAAACGGAGACAGTGAGTTAGATGGCAATTTTATAGATGTCAGGGAAGAGTTAAATCTTCAGCAAATAAAAGATTATCTTGCATAAATTCAGAGCTTCCTTATTTATTTTTAGTATAATTTCAAAATATGGCAGATAAAATTGCTTCACGTACATTATCAGGTTTCCGAGATTTCTTGCCTGATGAGCTCGCTATTCGGAAAAAAGTCATCAGTATTTTTACTGAAATATTTGAAAAATATGGCTTCGTACCATTAGAAACACCAGCGCTAGAATATCAGGATATTCTATTGGGTAAGTATGGTGAAGATGCAGAGAAATTAATGTACCTTTTTCAGGATCCAGGAAAACGCAGTGTTGGCATGAAGTACGACCTTACTGTTCCCTTAGCAAGGGTAATTGGACAATATTCTCAAATTTCCAAACCATTCAAAAGATACCAAATCCAGCCTGTTTGGCGAGCAGATAAACCACAAAAAGGTAGGTATCGTGAAATTACTCAATGTGATATAGATACAGTTGGGATTTCTTCTCCTCTAGCTGATGCGGAAATAGTAGCAATCAGCTTCGAAGTTTTTAAAAAAGTTGGCTTTAAGGAATTTACAATTAGAATTAATAGTCGGCAAACTCTATTTGGAATAATGGAGAAGTCTGGAATTCAAAAAAAGGATTATTTGAATGTAATTCGCTCTATAGACAAATTAGATAAAAAATCACCAGATGAGGTTAAAAACGAATTATCTAAAAAAGGTTTCACAAGTGAAGTAATTTCTCAAATCTTTAATAACTTGAAGGACTCAACACCTGATCAAAACCTAAAACAAGTCATTGAATTCGTTTCTAAACTAGGAGTTGACAAAGACTATTACAGTTTCGATCAAACGCTTGCAAGAGGATTAGATTATTACACTGGACCTATATTTGAAACAGTCGTTACTGAGCCAAAAATTGGATCAATCAGTGGTGGAGGACGTTATGATGAGCTACTTTCATTGTTCCTTGGACAGCCAATTCCTGCCACAGGTACCACAATAGGCCTTGATAGAACAATCGACGTAATCATGGAACAAGGGTTATGGAAATCTGTTCCTAGGTATACAACTCAAACTTTGGTAACAGTTTTTTCTTCCAATTTATTAAATCAATCGCTCGAAATAGTAAAAATGCTGCGTAAACAAAATATTAAAGCAGAAATATATTTAGATCCAGAAAGCAAGCTCGACAAACAGCTCAAATACGCTGATAAAAAGGGCATTCCTTATGTTGTAATCATCGGCCCGGAGGAAGTCAAAAAAAATGTCGTCAAACTCAAAAACATGAAAACTGGAGAACAAAAGGAACTCGATTTCCGCGGATTACTAGCTGATCTCCGCAGATCATAATCCGTGGCAATCCGTTAGTAATCAGCGGTAATCTTTTTATGCAAATTAATCCGAATGTTGCAATTATTGAGGCAATTCCTGGTGTCGGCGGGGATGAGGCAAAGCTTTGGATGAAGGAGCTCTTGCTTTCTTACATCCGTTTTGCCCAAAAAAATGCCTTCAAATTTGCCTATCTTGAACAAAATATTGTTAAAATCGCGGGTGTCAACGCATTTAATCTCTATAAAAACGAAACCGGGGTTCACCGCGTGCAAAGAAATCCGTCGACCGAGCGAAGGGGAAGAATTCATACTTCAACAGCTATCATCGTCGTGCTTCCTCAGATCATCCAATCGGATATTCGAATTAACCATACAGATCTCGAGTGGCAGTTTTTCAGAAGCGGAGGACATGGTGGTCAGAATGTCAACAAAGTCTCAACCGCGGTTAGACTAACCCATAAACCCTCTGGTATTGTGGTAGCTGCCAGCCGAGAACGCTATCAAGAGGCAAATCGCAAAATCGCGCTGGACCTATTGTTGGGCAAGTTGTATCAGCTTGAACAGGAGAAAAAAAGGGGGATGGTCCACTCATATGTGAAAGACGTCGGTACTGGCGAGCGGGCCGAAAAAATCAGAACTTATAACTTTCCCCAAAATCGCCTCACCGATCACAGGTTAGGCAAGAGTTTTTATAATCTCGAACAGATTATTGAAGAAGGGAGATGGGACAAAATCCTACAATGGGTATGATACAAATCTACGAATAATATGCGAATGTTGCGAATATGCTAATTCAGATTATAAAGTCA
>CAYJQQ010000160.1:0-3050 GCA_964372285.1 uncultured Gammaproteobacteria bacterium
GGGTCATTATTCTTCGAGCGAAGTGAGCTTATGCGAACGAAGTCGAGAAGTTTTAGACGTTGATAGTTCTCGACTCGTCCGACGTTACGTCGGACTCGCTCGAACAGTGACTATAGTAATTATGTCCCACCTTCATATAACTATTTTTTGAAGTTTAATTATTTGCTATTTGAATTTTGTTTGTATCTTGTTTCTTGGAGCTTGTTATTTTATGAAAAAACGATAGCTTTTGTTGGTGTCATAAGGAAGATATGGATGAATCACAAAAACTGCTCGACCGCTTTTGACAGAAGCTACATCAAATGTATTCCCCTCCCAACTCATGACAGTCCAGTCAAAGTTTTGTTTTAGCCCCCATGTGGCCGGTATGCCAATTTTTTTATAGGCCGCAAAGTATGACAAAAAGGCCAGCGCCTTTAAGACTGAATAGATTATCCTCGCTTTGAGCGAGTAGGTTTTAACCGAGTCAAAATTTCTGATAAAGCGAATATTGTGTTTTCTGGCGATATTGACGGCTACCTCTGCGACCGGAGAAAAAGCGTGAGAATGCTGGTGCGAGTCCAGCATCTTAACTTTTAGACCCAGTTTTTTCAGTTTTAACAGTTGACTTTCGATCTCCGACTGAATATGAACCTTTTTAATTTTGCCAAACAACAGCTTTAAGATAAATATAACTGAAGGAAAAAAATATCCATTTTTATTAACCAGTGAGCGAACTTTTTTAAAGGGTAATGTTGGTAATCCCTCTACGAGATTTATGTGAAGACCTAAAATCAGTTTTTTCTTTTGCCCGAGTAATGATGTTAGTTGTTTGAAGCTTATGGGGCTTACCATAGTAGATAGAACAGACACTCCCAAGAGCTTATCTTTTCTGATTAGCCGGATAATACCTTTGTCTGCCTGTTTGTCATAGCCGAAATCATCGCTATATAATCTCATCATGTATATGAGTAACGAATTAATAATCTTTTCGTATTTATCAAGCTGATAAACTCCAGAAGCGTTTCGAAGGAGCGAATCAAAAATGAAAATCTTGTATTTCTTATTTCCTTCAGATTTACAGGCAATTCTTTAAATGAATAACGAAGGTAGTGGCACATGATCAAAAGTTCTGAATCAAAAAAATGATTTTGGCTCTGTACTTCGTCAATGATCGGCAAAATGAGCTTTTTATTCATCGCCTTCATACCGTGTGTATCTGAAAATGTCACACTAAAATAAAATTTCAAAAAACGTTCCAGAGCTTTGCTAATAATTTTCCTCGCCAACGGCCTCTTATCCTTTGATGTGCTCAAGTTTTTAGAGCCGATGACAATATCGTAACGCTTTAAAAGAAGCAGCGAGAGGTCGAGAAAATCTGTATCCCAAAAATCTATGTCAAACTGTACAACAATATCATATTTGGCTTGTTTTACGCCCTCTTTAAAAGCCTGTCCGTAAGATGGCTTTTTTAGCTGAATCAGGCTGATTTGGCTGATTTTAGATGCTAGATTTTTAGCTATTTTAAAAGTGCTATCGGTGCTTCCATTTTCGACCAGTATAATCTCGTATTCGGCACGAGGCAAAACTTGGTCAATCTCGCTGATCAATTTTCTTACCTGTTTTTCCAGAATTTCCTCTTCATTATATATGGGTATAATGATGGAAAAGCTTTTCATATAGCCTCGTATTATACCATATTTTTAAGCGGATATCAATATTATAGGATAGAAGAATAGTTCAGAAGAATTCGGAAAAGATCAGAAATCAGAGAAGTCGGATAAACCAGAAAGTCAGATTTATCCCATTTTAGAGCTTATTCAGATCTGATTGAATGTCCTTAAAATCCTGGTCTAAGTTGCCTGTATCGATTCCCTGCAACTCCCGTTCTTCTTCAGAAAATATTGGTGTGGGTGACAATGTTTGCTGATCAGCCGACTCTTGTGTAGTTGATCGTCCCAGTTGATTGGCAAAATACATCGCAACCGCAGCCATAAAAAGTAGCAGAAAAAGTGATAAAACCGGAAGTAGGAATTTGAACTTTTGCAAGGAACGATATGCTGGATTGGATAGAATCGTATAGTCGATATCCGCGTTGACATTTAGCTTAATTGGCGGTTGGGGAGAAATTTGTTCTGGCGTTTGAGATTGGTTTGGTTCCATGGTATTAATATTAAATATATTTTATTTTTGCTATGTATATTTGAAATTATTATGGTGTTGGCGTCAGAGTTGCTGTCAGCGTTGCCTCATTGGTTTTTGTAACTGATCTGATTAGCCCTGCATTTACCAACTCTTTTGTCACTCGGATAACCTTTTGTTTCGCCTCAACTACAAAAGATTGGGTAGACTTTAGGTCAGATTGCATCTGGGTCAGCGTCTGACTGACGACAGGTCTTAAAGATCTTTGCTCTTCTACGTTTATAGTATAAATTTTAGTCGTTTGATCTAAAACCGAGTTTCGCGCCAGATCAATGCTTAACCCTGCTTCGCTCGTTGCCTGTTCAAGGATAGTTGTGTCAATCCCCTTGGCTTTTGCAGTTGCCACCCTTTTAGTGAATCTGTCCAGTAAAGAACTCATTTTTTCCAGATTGTTCATCATCCTTTCAGTCCTTAGTCTATTTATGTCTGCCATTTTATCGTAAATTCGTAAAACCAGCGCTCTTCTTTTCTCGTGAGAGACCGACTGAAGGCTGCTTTGCAGCTCGGCTCTTTTTTGCTTTACGCTCTCCGAGGCTTCTTTTATCTGCTGCGCAAAAAGAATTCTAAACATATTGAGCTTAATCTGCGCAGCGTCCGTGGATGATAACTTATCTTGAGCGCGTAAAAAACTTGAAGGAGTAAGAATCAATAAGATGATGAAAAAGAGAAGACTTTTTTTCAGATTCATATTTTAATGATACTTTGGAAAGATCCATTGTCAAGTATTTATAGGGTAACTATTCAGTTCTATCCAACGCTATACTTCGAGCGAGCCCCGATATTCATTGGGATAAACTCCGCGAGTCGAGAAGTTAATAATAACAGGACTTACGCGCTTATTTTAGATGTAGGTTGTCATTTCGCGAAGC
>CAYJQQ010000161.1:0-3049 GCA_964372285.1 uncultured Gammaproteobacteria bacterium
TTGTCTTTCTTATGGCTAAATGGGGCTAAAAACCACTATTTAGTTCGTAAGTCCTGGAGTTATTGAAATATTGAATAAAAAGGAGTACATTTTCTCTAATGAAGACGAAAGTTACGCCTACTCAAAGATCTCTGAATCTTTGGGCAGTTATTCTTATTGTCTGGGCAGTTTATAGAGCAAAGTTTAAGCTTCCGGAATGGTTCGATGAATTTTTCGCCAAACCCCTTATTTTCATACTTCCTATATATTATTATATAAAAAAAGTTGAAAAGAAGTCTTTTCTTTCTGCTGTTGATCTGAAACTTAAGATTTCAATTCCTGATCTATTGATAGCCTTTATCATTGGAGGGATTTTTTCTCTCAGCGCAATATTAGCCAACGCTTTAAAGTTTAGAAAACTTGTTTTTTTCCAACACGCAGTAGGTGTAGAAATTATATTTTATATGGCAGTGATAGCTTTGGCGACCGGAATCTCGGAAGAAATACTGTCTCGAGGATTTGTTCTGAAGAGACTTTATCAGGAGTCAAAAAATATTTACACCTCGTCTTTTTTTACCAGTATCTTATTTTTCTTTCTGCACGTACCTATACTTTTTACTAACTATAAATTGACAGGTGATCAGCTATTATTATTTTTGGCAACCGATATGGCATTCAGTCTGGTCAACTCTTTTGTATTTTTACAAAGTAGAAGTTTAGTGGTGCCCATTTTGATTCATGCTTTTTATAGCCTCTCAATCATTTTGTTTGTTTAAAAGAAAGTCTTTCTAGTGTAATTCATAGATCCAGAATATTTCTTCAGTGCCTACTTTAATTTTTTTGACCTTGTTTAGAACTTCTTGAGGAGCGTTATTAAAGCCCTCGGGGTAGCCTATAAATACTGATTTTTTTAATTTGGGATCAAAGACAAATCTGAATTCAAACTTGTCAAATTTTGCTACCTGTCCAAAACCGTAACGATCTGGAGCAGATATTTTTGCCTGCCTTTGATAACGTACCGGATCGTACTTTAAATAGTAGAGAAAAAAAATGTAGGGTTGACCATGCCTGTCAGTTATATAGAATTTGTCATATTTATCATAGTTTTGTTTAACATAATCGACGAGCTCTCTATAGCCGCATTGCCAAGCGCGTATTGTCATAGCTCTTTTAGGATAGTGATTAAAATAAAGATCCCAGGCATTTAACCTAAAAAAAGTAAAAACTAGAAATAAACCGAGAAAAATAAATATTTTGAATCGCTGATTTTTAGAAGCCAGATATAGATTATAAATTCCATAAGAAATAATTAATAAAAGTGGAAATAACATAACATAACTTCTTATAAGAGAAGCGTCTTGCCAAGTCAAGGCATTGTTCAGGGGAGAGATTAACAGAATAAATAATAGTAAAAAACGAAATCTTTCTCTATTCTTAAAAAGATAATAGACGCCAACAAAAAAGAGAATATACTCTATCGGTGTCATTAATCCAAGATTGGGAAAACCAAAACGCCAATTTGAATCTCCTGATACAAGTAAAAATTCAGGTGAGAGTTGTAAAGTATATCGGTTAAAAACTTCTTGAACAGACCCCACTACTTTATTGTGGATTAGTCGATTTGGATGTTCAGTAAGGTATTCTGTAAGGCGAAGTCGGAAACCAGAACTTTTATAAAACGCCAAATTTTGAACTCTATTTAAACTATAGCGGATATCTGGATAAATCGCTATGAATCCTATTAATCCTAAAAAAATAATATACTTTAAAAAAATTCTCAAAGAGTTTTTTTGATACTTTTGCCAGAGAATCACGCTTTCATATAACAGAATAAAAAACAAATAGATTCTTCCGTTTTGATAAGAATAAGAAGCTCCTAATAAACTTAAATTGGCAAAAAGGAAAGAATAAAATGAGTTTGTTTTTAAATATCTTACTAAAAAGAAAATAGTAAGAAGTACAAAAAAAGCACTCAATACGCCCTCATGAGCGTGTCTTATGAGTATGTAAATTCCAGGGTTAAAGGATGTAATAAAAGATGCAATTAAAGCAGTTTTTTCATTTCTAAACACTTCCTTGGTTAAAAGATATATTAGTGGAATGAAGGATATTCCGATAATGATATTTAAAAAGCGAGTAGAGAAGTCATTCAAGCCAAATATAGCAACTATAGGGACAGTGAGATATGTGTAGAGTGGGAGTTTGTAATCTTCAAATGACTTAAATCTTAAGGGCAAAAATGCTCCGTATTCGTCTCTTCCAGTTTTTAAGATTGAAAATGCATTATAGGAAAAAGCAACCTCGTCGGCATTAATACAGGGTGGAACTTCATTCAATTTATAAAGATGCAAAAATAAACTTATGACAGTGCTTATGGCCAATATTAGATAAGATATTTTTTTACTCATAGGAAATTTTGTAATAATTCTTTATCTGTAATTGCTGGACGATTTTTACTCCGTTTAGTAAGAACGGCTCTGATTTTTTTGATAGCTCCTAAAAACCCTTTTGCATAGGCTAAATTATGTTTTATGAATCCATAATAGATTAGATTGAGAGGTAGATAGAGTATATGGTTCAAAATAAGATTGATATCAGTAATATTTTTCCAGATGAAGATGAATTGGTTTTGGTATGAAATGGTCTGAATAAAGCCTGCCGAATAATATTTTCCAATAGTTGATTCGTGCTGATGTTGGACAACAATTTTTGGATCAAAAACAACTCTGTATCCCTTTTTCCACGATCTGTATGATAGATCAATATCTTCCCAATAAAAAGGAGCATAGAGAGAGTCAAATCCAGCAAGTTCCAAGAATTTTGTTTTATCAATAAGACAGGCGCCGCCTTCTGACCAGGCATTATAACCTTCACTTAAATTGTTTGATTTTTGGTGAAAAAACATACCGTTTTTCCAATAAACTTGATTCTTACCTACAACAACGCCATTCTTTTCATTTTGAGCAAAGCATAGTGCAAAAAGCTTTTCGTCTTTTTTGAATTTGTCAAGAGCCTTTTTGAAGCTGTTATCGTATAAGATAACGTCGTCATTTAAGAGCATGACTTATAT
>CAYJQQ010000162.1:0-3036 GCA_964372285.1 uncultured Gammaproteobacteria bacterium
AGTCGGATTGAGAACGAGTTTGAACGTTTTGCGCGGCAGGGTTTACGGATGATTGCCTTTTCCTATAAAGAAAATGACAATAGCGATCTGGAAAAAAACCAGGTTTTCTTGGGGTTTGTTGGAATTGCTGATCCGGTAAGAGAAGAGGCAAAAGAAGCCGTCAGAAAGACTCAAGAAGCGGGAATAAAGGTAATAATGATAACCGGAGATAACCCTCTTACGGCGGAAGCAATCGGGATCGAAACAGGAATTATTAAAGAAGGGGAGGACGTCCTTACGGGAAAACAGCTCGATGATTATTCTGATCAAGAACTATTGCCGATTCTTGCGAAAGTCAAAATCTTTGCCCGTACCTCACCAGAGCATAAATACCGTTTGGTAAAACTTTTCCAAAAACAAGGCGAGGTCGTGGCGGTAACAGGCGACGGCGTTAATGATGCCCTGGCTCTTAAACAGGCAGATGTAGGAGTAGCTATGGGTATTACCGGCACCGATGTGGCTAAAGAAACTGCCCATATGATCATCACCGACGATAACTTTGCTACTCTTGTTGGTGCGGTTGAACAAGGAAGAAACATCTTTAACCATATTAAAAATGCCATAAAATATCTTTTAGCCTGCAATATGGGTGAAGTGATCTATATTCTTGCGGCAGTTATTTTCCAACTGCCAATATTAACCGCTCTTCAACTACTTTATATTAACCTTGTTACTGACGGTATACCAGCTATTGCCCTTGCCTTTTCGCCGCATAATAGTAACATCATGCGGGAAAAACCAAGACGAGTGATGACGATTCTAGAAAAACTTGATTTTAAATATATATTTTTATTTGGTACTATTACCGCTGTTCTTGCTTATCTATCCCTAATACCTTCATATATCTTTTCTCAAAAAACAGTAGCAACCACTTTATTATTTACATCAATTATAGTTATACAACAGTTCATTCTTGTTGATCTATGGTTTTCTCATAAATCCATCCTTACTCATTTTCATCTTATAAAAAAACCCATCTTCCTTATTGGGTTTTTCTTTCCTTTTATTCTCCATCCCTTTATTATTTATAATCCGTTCTTCCAGAATGTATTCTCCGTTGCCTCTTTACCATTCTGGTACATTATTTCATCTATTTTTATATCTTCCCTTATTTTTATTCCTTTTGAATTATTTAAAAAAAATAAAATTTAACTTCTATACATACAGAAACGCTTATTGATACAATCGGATATGTTGGCGTTTTTAGCATGAGAAAACCATCGTTTTAGCAGAATTTATCCCTGTGATCAGAACTTTTGCCCCTATTGTTGCAGGGATCGGGAGCATGCATCACTCAACGTTTCTTTTCTATAATGTTATTGGCGGACTTTTTTGGGGAATCGGACTCACACTAGCCGGATATTTTCTAGGCAGACTAATTCCAGACGTTGAAAAATATCTTAACCCTATAGCAGATTAAAAAATAAATAAAACTTCACATTCCAGGCCGACTTCATAACCGGAAACTAGTCATATAGACTAAGGATTATAACCCATCTACTATAATTCAAACACCTTAGAACCTTGATATAATAATCTAATGGATATACTTATAATCGCTGTCTTTCTTTTAATTGCCACTCTGGTCATGGGTAAAGGATCAGACTGGTTTACCGATTCATTAATTCCAATTGCCAGAAAATTAGGCGTATCCGGAGTATCAGTTGGTCTTATTTTAGTTTCGGCCGCGGTGAGTTTGCCTGAAATATTAGTAGTCGGATATGGAGCATTGAAGGGTCATCCCAACTTAAGTTTAGGGGTCGCATTAGGATCTATTATCTGTAATATCGGCTTGATGACAGGCATCTCTGCGCTGGTAAGACCATTAAAAGTACATACCTACGTAATGCTTAGGGATGGTGTTTTTTCCGTGGTTGTCCCTATTCTAGTATTTGCAGTAGCGGCCGGAGGAGAATTGACTCGATTTGAAGGTTTAGCCTTCATGTTATTATTTATTCCTTATGTAATAAGTGTTTTTTTGCAGGAAAAACTTGCAAGTAAATTGCAAAAACAGGAAGATTTTAAGAATATTGAAATAAAACTGAATCTTTTAGGTTTTGATGTTGGAAAGATAAAATCAGGCTGGTTGTCTTTTTTTCTGGGTCTTGGTCTGCTTCTTGTAGGAGCACAATTTTTTACCAATACAATAATTCAAATTGTTAATCAATTTGCAGCCAATGAATTAATAATTGGCCTAACTATAGGAGCTATCGGTCCGTCTATACCGAATATATTTGCAGCTTATAAAGCGACTAAGAAAGGGATGGGCGATATTGCGGTTTCAGAAACATTAGGCTCAAATATCTTTACTCTGTTAATAACAATGGGATTTCTTGCATTTTTATCTCCAATAAAAATATCAGAAAGATGGATTTATTTTGATATCCCCGTAATGATTATAATGAGTTTAATGTTATTGGTTTTTATGACGACACGAAAAACTATTTCAAAAATTGAAGGAAGTATTCTTTTAGGCAGCTATCTGCTTGCTTTATTTATACAAATTTTTTTTATTAAATAAATGATTCCTTGCAACTTAATAAGGATATTATCTTAGATTAAGTTTAAATTATATATTTTTGATCTATTTCAATATTTCTATTAATTCCTATGAAATAACCGTCTGATTTTATTAATCTCTGAAATTCTAAGAAGGGTGTCGGACCACGACGAGAAAAAATTAAGTCAAAAGATTTATCGGGAAATGATGTTTTGTTGGCATCTTGGAATTTAAAAATAATATTTTTAACATGTAAAATATTTTGTTTTTGCCTGGCAATTTTTAATAATTCTTTAGATACATCAATTCCAGTGATACTTAAAAAGTATTTTGCTATTTGGAAAGCAAATTTTCCATCACCACATCCTGCGTCGAGAGCGTTTTTATTTTTATTTGCCAAGCCAAGCAATTTTTGCTTGAAAATTTTTTTCTGGGTCTCCACTAGGATATTCGGAAAGGTGTTTTACATGACTTTTACCAAAGGCGTATCCACCAAA
>CAYJQQ010000163.1:0-3009 GCA_964372285.1 uncultured Gammaproteobacteria bacterium
ATCTAAATAATCAAAAAAAGCTTGATAAAACAGATAGATATTGGGTTGACAACATTAGAAGATATCAAAATCAAAGGGAAAAATTAGGAAAAGAATTTCAAGAAATAACTGACCCTTTTCTACAGGCACAGTTTCTTATGAGGCAGGCATATTATCTTACTTACCTTCATCCGTCAGAATTACAACAAATCTTTAATGCGGAGAGAGAAACTAAGACCTATCCTTATCTTGATAGTCTACTTCATACTTCTGTCGTTATGTCTCAAAATACAAGTGGCAAAGACCCAGATTTTCATAATGTTCACATGTCTTCTGGCAATATTGGTATGACTGTCAGTTTTTTTAGTGTTGATGACGAAGAATCAATGAAAAGATTAAGAAGAGAACAAGCATTGGAAACCTTAATTTTTGGAGCCCAGAAAACAAATGAAACAAGAGCTCTTTGGAAAAAACAAATTACTCCGCTTGCAAAAGGAAAGCCGGTAGACCAACGAAGAACTTAATTTTAACTGATTATTTAAAGTATAAATTGTATATTGCCACTTGACAAAATACTAGTAAAATGATACAGTGTAGGCATGTTGAAAAGAGCGATTGAGATAGAGATTCAAAAGTATCTTAAGTCCAAAACCAATAAAATCCTTTTTATCTGGGGGCCGAGAAGATCGGGTAAAACCACGATCTTAAAGAAAATTAGTAGAGAAACCCACGCTCCTATATTTGATTTTGACCTCATTTCAGACAGGGAGAATTTTTTACCCCGTAAAGAAATTCTAGAAAAACTTACATCCGAACACAAAATAATTCTTATCGACGAGATTCAAAATTATCCCGAGTCTACCCTGGCGTTAAAAATACTGCACGACCATTTCAAGGTAAAAATAATAGCAACAGGAAGCAGCGAGCTAAGAAAAAAATCTCAAGATTTTGACAGCCTTGCCGGCAGATATATTGAAACTTATTGTCTACCATTATTAGTAGAAGAAATAATAGATAATACTAAAGTGAAGGCTTACGAAGAGAACTCATTCCTGCAGAGTCTTTCTTCTCAACTCCAGATCTACGGGTCTTATCCGGAAGTCTTCACCTCCAAATCCCAAGCTAGGAAGATAGAGCTTCTTGGGTATATGTTTGATGCATATGTTTTAAAAGATATAATTAATATCTATAAACTTAAAAATGCCAAGCTGGCGAAAGATATTTTGACTAAAATCGCCCTGCAGATTGGAAGCGAAGTTTCACTTCGAGAGATTGCGTCGAGCCTTTCGGCAAACGTCCAGACTGTAACAAGTTATGTTGAGATTTTTATCAAAAATTATATCTTAATCCCGCTACCAGCATTCAGGACAAATCTAAGACGGGCAGTATCTACTAACCGCAAGCTTTTCTTTTACGATCTTGGCATCAGAAACGTTCTGGTGAAAGACTTTAGGGATCTTGATCTTAGACCAGACAAGGGAGGAGTGTTTGAAAATTTCATAGTAGCAGAAATTGAAAAAGCTATAAAAAATCATAAGCTGAAATTAAATAGCTATTTTTATCGAGAGTTTGGGGGAAAGGAAGTTGATATAGTTTTGGAGGATTATAAAAAGAATTATTACTGTCTTGAAATTAAATACTCCAAAGGACCAGTGAAATCGGTTTTTCCCATAAAGCATAAGTTAGAAGTAATAAATAGCAATAACTATTTTACCCAAATAAAAAAAATTTCTAAAAAATATGGTTTAACTAGGCGGGAGCAAAAAGATGGTCGTTTTTAACGATGTGGAGCCGTCGGAGAAGGTGAGAGTCTATGACTCAGGATATAAAGTAAGATAGAATAAAGATAAGACACAATCTATTGTCGATTATCGAGTTGGAGATATTTACATTCCGAAAACCGAACTTAAAGAAGCCTTGAGCGATATGGCAAAAGATTTTGTAGACGCTATCGTAATAGGTAAAAGACCGGTTTCGGATATGCAGCATGGGTTGGAGGTGGTGAGAATATTATCACTGGTACACGAGTCGTTGAGAAATGGAGAGAAACCAATAGTTTATAGATAATTATTCTTGTCATCCTGAATCTCGAAATAAATTCGGGATAAGTTTTATTTCACGATATGTTAACTAAAAATCAGATGCTGAAACGAGTTCAGCATGACATATGAGTATATGAAAAAAATTACTTTTAAAAATCAACGGCAAATACTAATCAAAGTGGAACTTGGGCAGAATGTAAAGATTTATGAATTTGTCAATCTATACGGTTGTAAGATTGGTGATAATACAAAGATCGGTGCGTTTGTCGAGATTACAAAAGGGGTAGCTATCGGTAAGAACTGCAAAATCTCAAGCCATACGTTTATTTGTGATGGCGTGACGATACAAGACAATGTATTTGTTGGTCATAACGTGACATTTATCAACGATAAATATCCGAGGGCGACTGATGAAAAAGGAAAGATGTTGGAAGTTGGAGATTGGAAGTTGGAAAAGACGGTTGTGAAAAAAGGAGCGTCAATTGGTTCCTCCGCCACTATTTTAAGTGGAATTACTATCGGCGAGAATGCAATTGTTGGAGCAGGCGCTGTCGTTACTGAAGACGTACCGGCAAATTCTATAGTAGTTGGAAATCCAGCAAAATTTATAAGAAAAGTCAATAAATATGAAAAGTAATCTCCAATTCAGCCTTATTATTTGCTGCTATAATGAAGAGGAAAATCTGGAAAAGACCGTAGACAAATCCATAAAGGAACTAAATAACTGAAGGCGGGTCATTATTCTTCGAGCGAGGTGAGCTTATGCGAACGAAGTCGAGAAGTTTTATACGTTGATAGTTCTCGACTCGTCCCGATTTAATCGGGACTCGCTCGAGCAGTAACTATAGTAATTATTTCCCACCTTCAAATAAATTATTCTCGAATTACGAAATTATTTTATTAGACGATGATAGTTGAGATAGTATAGTATCGCCAAAACAAACACGTTGTCATTTCGACGGACTAGGTGAGGAGAAATCTAGCAAAG
>CAYJQQ010000164.1:0-2985 GCA_964372285.1 uncultured Gammaproteobacteria bacterium
GGTTAAATGAGGATGAACGGGAATGGAGAGAACTTCCTTAACAGCTTTTTCAGTATTAGGATAATTTGATCTATTAATTCTTGAAAAATTTAGATGATTAAACTCATAGAGAGGTTTTGGGTAGTGAATGTTTGTTTCAATACCATTTTTTGAAAGAAATTTTCTCAATTTAGCCCGAGATATTTTCGAATTTTGTCTAATTCTAAGTACATATTTATGATATACGTGGTTTCTATCTGGGTCAGATACAGGTATTACCAATTCTTTTATTTTTCTAAATGCATTGTTATATTTTTTTGCTGTAATTTGCCTCGCTTGAGTAATTGATTGTACTTTGTTGAGTTGGGCGATGGCAAGAGCTGCAACAATATCTGTCATTCGATAATTGTATCCAAGATCAAAATATATATATCTCTTCTCTGGTTTCTGTCCATGGTGACGAAACAGCCGCGCTTTATTATAATAGGTCTTGCTGTTGGTTGTAATTATTCCTCCCTCACCTGATATAATATTTTTTGTCGCGTAGAAAGAAAAACAACCTATATCGCCCAAATTTCCGCTCATTTTATTTTTGTATCTTGCGTTTACAGATTGTGCGGCATCTTCAATTACAGAAAGATTGTATTTTTTTGCTATTTTATTAATCTTGTCATAATCTGCAGGTTGACCGTACAGATTGACCGCTATAATTGCTTTTGTTTTTCTTGTAACAACAGACTCGATTTTATCTGGGTTGATATTGTAAGTTTTTTCATCGATGTCGACAAACACAGGTATGGCGCCGACCATGAGAATTGGATTAGCTGAAGCTACGAATGTAAAAGGGGTTGTAATTACTTCATCGCCTCGCTTTATTCCACAAGCATAAAGGGAGCAGTGGATTGCCGCAGTTCCGCTGTTGACTGCAACTGCATATTTGACTCCACAAAATTTGGCAAATTTTTTTTCAAGTTCTCTAGCTTTTTCACCTTGAGCAAGCTGTCCTGATTTTAATACTTCTACTACCGCATTGATTTCATCTTTAGTCAAAACGATTTTAGATAAGCGGATCATATTTTATATGTATAATACTATATATGCTTAACAAAATTATGGTCACGGGAGCAGGAGGGTATATAGGTTCTGTTGCTACGTATTTGTTTTTACAAAAAGGTTACAGGGTAATTGCAGTTGATAACTATTCTACAGGTTACAGACAACCACTAGAATTATTACAGAAGAAATTTGGCGCTGCTAATTTAAGAGTGTACGAGTTAGATCTTCAGCAAGATTTAACCGAGCTTTTTAAAAAGGAAAGAGACATACAAGCTGTTGTCCACTATGCCGCCTCCTGTATGGTAGATGAATCAATGACTAAACCAAGAAAATATTTTGAAAATAACATCAGGAGCACTCTTAATCTTCTGGAAAATATGGCTGTTTACAAAATTTCAAACCTTGTGTTTTCTTCTACAGCCGCAGTTTATGGTGAAGCTAAAAGCGTCCCCCTTGACGAAAAGCATCCCACCGAACCGATCAACGTCTATGGTGAGTCAAAGCTTATGGCGGAGAAAATAATTGAGTGGTTTGGGAAATTAAAGAGGATGCAGTACTGTATCCTCCGCTATTTTAACGTTTGCGGTGCATTTGACGACGGCCTCATTGGGGACGCAAAAAAACCCTCTTCTCTACTCGTCCAGAATGCTGTGCGTGGAGCTTTGGGAATAGAACCATTTTATTTGACCTGTCCGGAAGTTGCCACTCCCGATAAAACACCAATCCGCGATTATATAAATGTTCTCGATCTGAATGAAGCTCATGAGGCGGCTCTTAACTATCTATTGCAAGGAGGAAAAAGCGAGATAGTAAACTTAGGAACAGGAATGGGTAGTTCCGTTTTAGAGATAGTAAATAAAGTGCAAGAAGTAACAAATACGAAATTTAAAATTCAAAAGACTGTCCCGCGAAAAGGCGACCCTGTTAAATTAATCGCATCAATAGAAAAGGCTAAAAAAGTATTAGGTTGGCAACCAAAAAGAACGATAGAAGATAGCGTAAAATCCTTAGTTGTCTGGTATAAAAATCATCCGAACGGTTGGGAATACTAATTGCTTATTCCCCAGCTATATAATGTTGCCGGCCAGATAGAATATGGATTATCATCCAAGGGATAATGATCTAAATACAATTCTTTTTTGAGATTTTTTTCTGCATAGGCTATGACATCTTTGGGAAGTGTTGAATCATCGACAAAAAGGAATCCTTGCGGATATTTTTTCATATATAACAGAAGATCGCTTTTCTCCATAACCAGGCGCAACCTATCCCCTTTAAGTATCTTCTCTCCACTTTCATTTACCCAGTAGTTGATTGTTTTGGGGATGCCATTAATAAAGCCTTTATCTAACCAACGAAAGGCAATAATATTTTTAAAGTCATCACCCATATACCAATGGGCGCGGTCCCACCATGTTTCAATGATGACTAAATTATTAAAATCAACTTTCGCTTGTTTTTTGATGATGCTATAGATTTGATGATAATCGATATTGGAAATTTCCCTAAAATCATGATTAAGCGAGTAATATTTCTTGGGTTTATTGACGAATTTGTGGCCATTAACAATAATAAATAAAGTTAGAATTAAAGTAATCACCATCTTGGATCGGTCATCATCAAGACGATAACTTAACATTTTTGAAATTTCAGATAGAGTATAAGAAGCTCCGATAATAATAAAAAGGAAAATGGGCAGAAGATACCGAGAAACGTAAGGTTTGAAGATAAACGTTAAAAATAAAAGATTAATTCCAATATAAATAAGGACAGGAAGAATCGACTTGTTTTTTTTAAAAAGAAAAAACAAAAATCCAAGAATGGCTAAAAAAGTAATAAGCCCGTATTCTCTCCACAAGAAGGAGTGATAATACCAAAAGTTATTGGTCAGGAAAGCTCCAGAATTAAACATACGAATAAGAGCATTAACAAAACCAATTTTATAAATAA
>CAYJQQ010000165.1:0-2975 GCA_964372285.1 uncultured Gammaproteobacteria bacterium
ACGTTACGTCGGACTCGCTCGAACAGTAACTATAGTAATTATGTCCCACCTTCAAATAATTTATTGGAAATTAGATATTGGTAATTGGAAATTGAAGAGAAACGATTATGATAACTATACAGGCTTTTGATACTGGATTTACTAATTTTATTAATACGCAAATTCCTCACAACCAATTCTTCGACTATTTTTTTTCTTTTTTTTCCTTGAGGGGAAATTCCATTATTATCTGGGCTGTCTTGATTATTCTCGCTTTAATTTTAGAAGAAAGAAAAAATCCCGGGATTCAAAAGAGGGATATTCTATTCGTAATTACTTTTTTGCTTAGTTTTTTAACCACTTCTGTTCTAGTAAGTTTAGTATTTAAAAATATTTTCCAGCGCCCCCGCCCTAGCATCAACAATCAACAATTAACAATCAACAATTACCATTGCCCTTCCGACTTCTCTTTTCCCTCCGGCCATGCCTCAACTGCTTTCGCTGCCGCAACTGTCTTAACTGCCTTTGATAAAAAAAGAAAATGGTTTTATTACGGAGTCGCAATACTTATCTCACTCTCACGCATATATCTAGGTTGTCACTATTTTTTAGACGTCGCAGTAGGCAGTTTAATAGGTTCGACTATAAGTAAGACTTTTATTTCTCGACTCCGTAGAATTTGACACGATCTCCCCTAAACATCAAATCTATCTCGCCGGTTGGGCCGTTGCGGTGTTTGGCAATGTATAATTTTATTAAACGCTTATTTTGATCTAGAAGATCTTCACTTTCTTCCTCATGGTAGATAAACATCACTACATCTGCATCTTGCTCGATAGCTCCGGATTCTCGCAAATCTGCAAGTTGGGGCTTTCGAGAACCTCTTTGCTCGACCGCTCTTGATAATTGTGATATGGCGATGACAGGAACCTTCAGTTCACGGGCTAAGTTTTTCAGACCTTGAGAAATGAACGATACTTCTTGAACCCTGTTGTCAAACCTTCTGCCGGAATCGGCCAGCTGAAGATAGTCAACCACAATTAATCTGACATTTTTTTCTACCTTTAATTTTCTGGCTTTAGTTCTCATCTCTAAAATAGAAGCTCCGGGAGTGTCGTCTATATGGATCGGGGCTTCTGCGAGTTCACCCATCGCCTCTGTAAGTCTTTTATAGTCCTCGTCAGAAAGCCTACCGGTCTTCAGCCTCCAAGCGTCGATATCTGCCTGACCGACTAAAAGTCTGTCGACCAACTCCTCCTTACTCATCTCCAGCGAGAAAAATCCAACCGGTATCTTCTCTTTTGTTGAGACATGAAGCGCTATGTTAAGGGCAAGAGTCGTCTTCCCGATCGCCGGTCTGGCGGCCAAAATTAAAAGATTCGAGTCCTGCATACCAGCCAACTTATTATCTAAATCCTTAAATCCTGTCGAAACACCCCGAAGATGAGATCCTTTTTTCATAAACTGCTCCAGCCTCTCAAAACTCTCGGCTAGAATATCCTTAAGGTGGATGAAGTCTTGATGAAGATGAGACTGCGAAAGTGCAAAAATCTCCCTCTCTGCCTCGTCCAGTATTTTTTTTGTATCGCCCTTTTCGTCAAAGGCTTTTTCGACTATTCTCGATGATAGTTCGATAAGTTTTCTTTTTACATAGTGGCTTACTATGATTCTGCCGTAATGCTCGATATAAGCCGAGGTGGGAACGGTATTGATAAGCTCTGAAAGATACGACTTGCCTCCGACTTTTTTTAATACTCCTTCGGATTTTAGCCTGTCAGACAGTGTAACCAAATCAATAGGCTGCTGTTTTTCAAAAAGTATGAGCATCGAGGAGTAAATCTCTTGATGTTCTGAAAGATAAAAATGTTCAGATTTCAGAAATTCGGCTACAAGAATAATCGCCGACGAGTCGATCAGGACTCCTCCCAAAACCGACTTTTCCGCTTCAACATCGTGGGGAGGAATCTTGAGAGCATCGGAAGTATTGACCATGAAAATTTCTAATTTCTAATTAACCTAATTGATCTAATCAAATCCAAATTTCAAAATGACCAATTGCGTTTTTTTTTGGGACTATTAGGGCTTTGTGAAATTAATTAGACTAATTAGAAATTAGGTCAATTAGATCAATTTAGTTAGTTATCTCCATAACTACTACCTTCATCTCTTCCAAGAGTTCCTCTTTTTTAACAGTAAGTTTTGCTACAGGAGTTAGATTCTCTGCTCCTATTTTCTTTAAAAAATCATCTACAGGTGAAAGTTTATCAAAAACCTGTTGATTAAGTTTTGAGTTATTATAATGCATCGGAATCACAATTGACGGCTCAATTTTTTTTACCAACTCTACTGCCTCGTCTGAATCAATAGTATAGAATCCTCCAACTGGAACAAGTAGAACATCAACTTCGCCTAACTGATCTATAAACGAATCCTCCCAAACTAATCCTAAATCACCGCAATGTAAAACAGAAATTGTCTCACCTTCGATCTTGAAAGCGAGATTCTCTCCCCTTTCCGCTCCCTTTTGCTTATCGTGATATGTCTGATAACCAAAGACTCGCAGCCCTTTTTTTTCATATTCGCCGGGCATATCGATAATTAAAGCGTCTCCATTTACCAAATTAGTTCGATCGTGATCAGCGTGGTGATGAGAAACTGTGACAATATCTGCTTCAACTCTGGCGAATTTTAGGCCGACCATCTTGGAGTCAAAAGGATCGGTTACAAGTTTTGCGTCTTTAGATTTGATAAAAAAGGATGAATGACCGAAGTATTTTATGTCCATATCTAAAAATTTCTAATATCTAATTTCTAATTTCTAAAAAAGAAAGAAATTCCAGGTTTCAACAGCATAACAAAGATTACATGAAATTTCAATGAAAAATTGATAAAATATCGTTATTGGTGGTCACGCTTAGCGTGATATTTACCAAGCTTAGCTTGGTGGTCGTAGCTCAACGGTAGAGCGTCGCCCTGTGGAGGCGAATGTTGCGGGT
>CAYJQQ010000166.1:0-2965 GCA_964372285.1 uncultured Gammaproteobacteria bacterium
CCGGAATCCAGATATCCGATTTTTTATGTTCGGTCTTTATTTTTTTTATGATTTCCTTGTAATTACCGAGTTCGATTTCCGGTTTTTCCGCTATGGCTATTTTTATCTGCCAATCTTCGTTTTCCTTGGCTTTTACCAGTTCAATTTTGGGAGAAATTATAGGCTTTAAATTTTCCTTTTTAACAATTTCCTGATATACGCGTGGAACTAAAGTTCGGACTAGATCTTCAAAGACAGCCTCTTTTTTTATGTGTTTTTTGCCTATCTCTTTTGGCGTTTTGCCTTTACGAAATCCCTTTACTTCTAGATTTTGGAGCAGTTTCGTAAATGAAGCTTCATATTCTTTATCGATCGTGCTCCTTGGAATATCAACGAAGATCTCGAGGCTATTTTTTGGCAGTTTTTGCAGTTTATGAGTATACATTTTATAATTTTACCTGATTTCCTACTAAAATGGAATCGATCCGAGCTTCTTCAAGAGCAAAGGCACTCATGAAATTTTGGACTCTTGGCGCCCAGGTTTTGCTTTCAGCATAAATAGACGCAATTTTATCTAGAGTGTCTGCGCCCTTGTTTATGTAATTTTCTCTCAAGCCGCGGCCAACCACAGCAATGGCACTTTCCCAGCTGTTAAATACGATGTACCCGCCGCCCCAACCAAACGGGTTGTTCGAATTAGGCAGTACAAAATTGCCGAATGTTGACTCCAAACCTGCGATTGAGGGAAGCAAATAACAATCGAGCTTGTATAAAAGGCAGGTCGCTAAAAATGCGTCCAATGAGTCAGATAACGGCGAATCATATCGATCGAGCACCTTTGCAATTGCCATTTTCTTTTTCGATTGATTTAAGGTATTTAGATAATTAGAATATGCAAATACGACTTTGGCTGAATCACCAGAGATACTCTCTGACCGAACACCGGTGGGTATTAATAGAAAGACAAGCGCCGATAAGATTGTTAGTAAAATTTTCTTAACCAGCAATTGATTTTTAGCCATAAAAAAATCCTAAAGCTTTTTCTAGACGAGCTAGAATAACCTTAGGATCTAGCAGGTATTATAGCAGAAAACTATAGGTGAGTCAAGTTACATATTTAGCTTTATTTGAAGGTCATCTAGATTTCTTTGATCTAAAAATAAAGTATCTTATAAATAATTGCTTTAATTTATTAACATATTAAAGTATCTCAACATGGAAACATTTCGGTTTAAAATATTTTAGGAGTGAAGTATAATAGGAAGTGTTTTGGTCGCGTAGCTCAGTTGGCTAGAGCGTTACATTGACATTGTAGAGGTCAGAGGTTCAAGTCCTCTCGCGACCACCATGAGCAATGATTACTTAAACAATCTTCGCCACTCCTGCTCCCACCTTCTGGCTGCTGCAGTTATGGAATTATGGCCTGATACGAAAAGAGCGATCGGACCGGCAATTGAAAATGGTTTTTATTTCGACTTTGAATTCTCAGAGCCTATATCAGAATCGGATCTAGCAAAGATAGAGATGAAAATGCGAGAAATAGTCAAAGGCTGGAAATCGTTCGAGAGACACGAATTAAACAGAGAAAAAGCAAAAAAAGAGTATCCAAATAATCCATATAAGCACGAATTAATTGACGAGTTTAGCAAAAAAGGAGAAAGACTTTCTTTTTATAAGTCAGGGAACTACTGGGATTTATGTCGTGGAGGCCACGTAGTAGACCCGTCGGGTGTACTTAAGCACTTCAAATTACTCTCAATCGCAGGTGCATACTGGAGAGGTGACGAAAAAAACAAAATGTTGACTAGGATATATGGCACTTGCTTTCCAACTAAAGAAGAGCTGGACAAATATCTTTGGCAGCTTGAGGAAGCAAAAAAAAGAGATCATAAAAAACTAGGACCAAAACTTGAACTATTTATGTTTCACGAGACAGCCCCAGGTATGGCTTATTGGTTGCCAAAGGGAGTAATTCTTTACAACCAATTAGTTGAGTTTTGGAGAAGCGAACATGCGAAACGCGGATATCTTGAAACTTTTTCCCCTATTTTGAATAAAAAAGAATTATTTGTTACTTCAGGACATTTTGATCACTATTGGCAAGATATGTTCGTAGCTAATATGGGAAAGAATGAAGTGTACGGTGTAAAAGCCATGAACTGCCCAAATGCGATGATTATTTTTTCTTTTAAAACTAGATCCTACAAGGATTTACCTTTAAGAATAGCCGATACAGATCCGCTCCATCGCTATGAGCTATCTGGTATTCTCAACGGACTTTTTAGAATTAGAGCTTTTAGGCAAGACGATGCTCACATATTTGTTAGCGAAGATTTGATTGAGAGGGAATTTAATAATTTATTTGAGATCGTTGAGAGATTTTATTCAATTTTCAATTTGAAGTACTCTTTTCGTTTTGGTAGACGTCCAGAAAAATATATGGGCGATGCAAAGACGTGGGACTATGCAGAAAAAGTCTTAGAATCCATTCTTAAAAAAAGTAAAAAACCCTATGTAGATGCAGAAAAAGAGGGTGCGTTTTATGGTCCAAAGATCGATATTCTCATGAAAGATTTTCTCGGACGCCAATGGCAGATGGGAACGCTTCAGCTTGATTTCCAACAGCCCTCTCGATTCAAATTAAAATACACAGATAAAAAAGGAAAAGAAAAAACTCCAATAGCCATTCATCGAGTCATATATGGTTCTCTTGAGCGGTTTATTGGAATTTTAATCGAACACTATGCTGGAGCTTTTCCTTTGTGGCTCTCCCCTATCCAAATTGCTGTCTTGCCAATTTCGGATAAACAAATCGAATATTCAAAAAAAGTTAAAGAATTATTAGAGAATAGCGGATTTAGAGTTGAGATGAA
Source organism: uncultured Gammaproteobacteria bacterium (assembly GCA_964372285.1). Classification (GTDB taxonomy): domain Bacteria; phylum Patescibacteriota; class Microgenomatia; order UBA1406; family GWC2-37-13; genus 2-01-FULL-40-13. The sequence goes on from CAYJQQ010000166.1 coordinate 2,853, forward strand.
CTCTGAAAATAAAACAATTGGAGCAAAGATTCGTGAATCTACCTTGCAAAAGATTCCCTACATGATTATAATAGGAAATCGAGAAGTCGAAAGTCTAAAGTCTAAAGTCTTTA
>CAYJQQ010000167.1:0-1278 GCA_964372285.1 uncultured Gammaproteobacteria bacterium
TCCATTAGGTCGAACTCTAAAGTCCTATGAACAAACTGTCCTAAAGTAATTTCATTTCGAAAAGCCTTTCCAGCTTGTGCTATTCCGAATGGAATACGAACGCGGGTTGTATCGAGGACATTTTTGAAATTGATAAAGATACCCTGCGCAATTTCGCCCCGAAGATAAACTTTTGATTTACCTTCTTCTATTATTCCAATCGATGTTTCGAACAATAAGTTGAACCGGCGAACCTCAGTCCACTCATGTTTACCGCACTTTGGACACTTAATTTTCTTTTCGCGAACTATTTTTGTCAGCTCATTAACGGCTAATCCCTCGACTTTTATCCCTTCGATATTATCTTCGATCAGATGATCTGCACGAGTTCTAAAATGACAATTTCTACAGTCAATTAAAGCATCTGTAAAATTCGCAACATGTCCTGAAGCCTCCCAAACTTTTGGGGATAAAAAGATCGATGCATCCAAACCTACCATGTCATCGCGGTCCAGAACAAACTTTTTCCACCATAAATCGCGGATGTTATTCTTAAGAAGTGTTCCCATTGGGCCAAAATCCCAAGTATTGGCAAGCCCTCCGTAAATCTCAGAAGAGGGATAAACAAACCCCCGCCGCTTTGCCAAAGCAACAACTTTATCGAATAAATCCTGCATAAATTGATTATAGCAAATTCCGTCTTGACATTTGCAGCAATATCCTGTAAAAAGGGGTTGTGACAAAAAACCTTTGGATAATTGTCGCTGTCGTAATAGTAATAGTAATCGGCGGATTTCTTTTATTAAGCACAAAACAAACTTCATATCCTACGCCAACCCCCATCCCGACTCAACAAGCTACTTCCGCCCCTGTTGTATTGGAAAAAACTGTCTTACTTTCTGAGCAAAATAAATCAGGCGTGTCAGGATCTGCGGTTTTGCGGGAAGCAAACGGCCAAGTAACAGTGGCTCTTAATTTAACAGGCGCGCCAAAAACTACGCCGCAACCGGCGCACATTCATGTTGGCGCCTGTCCTAATGTAGGAACCGTAAAATACCCATTAACAAATGTTGTCAACGGAGCGTCAGAAACTAGTCTTAATGTAACGCTCTCTCAGCTTGCAGGCGAACAACCCCTTGCAATAAATGTCCACAAATCAGCGGCGCAGATAACCGTCTACACCGCCTGCGGCGACCTCGCCCTCTAAGATTTATTTCCACAAACCGCAATTTTTACTTTGAAATCTAAAGTGATCTTGATCTAAATTCGTTTTATTCTAATGTTCTTAAGAATGTTAGA
>CAYJQQ010000167.1:1378-2959 GCA_964372285.1 uncultured Gammaproteobacteria bacterium
GAAAAAATATTATTCTGAGAAGTTGAATATTACAGTTTTAATATTTTCTGTATTTATCATGTTTACCTATATCAATTAGCAGAGCTGTAGATTTGTCGACCCAAAATAAGAATATTCTGTTGCCTTTATCAATTCTAATTGTCCAAACACGAGATCCTTTAAGTTTTTCTAAATTGAGTGATGGATGGGCGGGATTATAAGAAAACTTGTCGAGTGCTTTAATTAGTGCATTTCCTCTCTTAGTATTGTTTCTTACAAATTTATCGCGCTCTCTATTGTATTCTGAGGTTTTACGAATACTGATCATTTCTGACGAGACAACTTACGAATTTCCTCAAATTCTGCTTCAAGTTCTTCTGTTGTAGATATCGATTTTGTTTTCCCGGCCTTATATTCCCCGAGAGCTTCTTTCAGTACCGCTTCTAACTGAAGCTTCTCTAAGAGATCAAGGCCAATTATTGCCCCAAGGGGCTTGTTGTTAGCCATGACAACAATGGGCTCATTGGATTTGTTTGCTTGTTCCAACACCTTCTTATATTCCCTTTGGATTTGTCTTGCCGATACAGTATTAAGCATATTATTAATATAATACAATAACTTAATGTGTATGTCAAGGTGACATACAACAGATTTTTTTACAAAAGGCAAAAAATAAAACTGCCGGGGCCAAAATCAAGCAAATCAATTTTAAATCCGAAGCAAATCTAATTCCTATCCTCTATTTCTTTAATAACATCTCCTTCATTTGTAATAGATATCATATGCCCTCTTTTCTGACTTGGCCTGAGTTTTCTCAATACGCTACAAACTTTAAGATCGATTTGTTCGTTCGATAAGCCTGTTGAAAGAGAAATTACAGCAGGAGTGGCACTAGATATTAATGGTTCAAAATCCTTAGTATTAAATACTACAACTACATATCTATCTTTTCCGGCAATACGATAGATTTCCGAGTCTTTGGCTCCGCCTTTTTTTAAATCATGTTTAATATGTCGTACCGTATGAAGATTGTTTAGCTGTGGAAATCGTGCGCGGGGTGGCAATCCTTCATCTAGAAGCACCTTGCATCTTATATGTTTTTTCGAAGACATCAAGACCGGCTTCCATTAAATACGAGATGATATATTGAATTTTTTTAGCCTCAACATGAGGATACTCTTCTTTAAGAGTTTTAGTTGTATAACCTTGTCGAACCAGATGATAAATACGCTCAATCGGAATTCTGGTTCCAGTAATTACAGGAGACCCTCCTAATATTTCCGGGTCCATTGATATGTATTTTTTTAGTTGTGATGGCATAAGGAAAAGTAGTATATCTTAAATATTTACAGATGTAAATACCATTGTCAAGCCCGATTTTAAGAAAAAATCCTGGGGCCAAAATCAAGCAACCGAGGAGAAAAAATTATAAGCTTTGTCTTGCTGGCGACAAATCAAAATGTTTCATTTTTTAACCTTGTCAAGAGGCAATCTATGCTGAAAAATCATACTAATTGATAATTAAGCAATTTTACTGATATAATAAATTTATCCAAGTCCTCGCTACGCCTATCTCCAGCTTCTGCTGGGGATTTACTTAAC
>CAYJQQ010000168.1:0-2945 GCA_964372285.1 uncultured Gammaproteobacteria bacterium
TCTCTCCGTGATGGATGCGTTTATGCTTATATCCGTAAAGGATCAATCCGTCATAACTACTCCAACCGTCTGTATAGATAGTTGATCCTGTCAGTATTTTCCCTTTAATAACAGGTAAAAGCTCTTCTTTTGTACAATCAGCAATGATCTTCGTAAACACTCTACCGTTGCGTTTTAAGAGTCCAATGACTGGTATTTTAAATCCAGCTCCTCGTCCTCTTTTACCTCTTACTCTTGTTGGACCACAATATGATTCATCAACTTCTATTTCTCCTTTAAACTTTTCTACTCTGAAAGATTGTTGATAAATAATTCTACGGAATCTGTTAAAATAATTCTCAATGGTATGCCTGTTAACCTTTGCTAATTTATTAGTTTCATTAGCGGTAAAATCATGACAAAAACAAGAAACTATAAGTCTAAATTTATGAGTACTAATTTTAGCTTTTTTAGGTTTTATTGTTTTTCTTGTCATTACAATCTATTTTAACAGTTTTTTAACTGTTAACTAGACAAGACCCTATATTAATATGGCTTTTGGTATTGAAAGCAGAAGTCCCTTTATGGATTACCGATTGGTGGAGTTCGCACTATCTCTACCCGAAAATTATAAAATTAATATCCATAAAAAAACTAAGGAAATATCTACTAAGTACCTGCTTCGAAAAGCTTTTAAAGATATATTGCCTAAACAAATATATAATCGAAAGGACAAAGTTGGTCTTACATCAAACGTTGCGGAGTTATTGCGGGAACAAATGCGTTATGTATTTCTCATTTCTCATCGTCTTTTGCAAACCGCTTTTCCTCATCATCCTTATTTATTGTCTCTGTTCCGAATGATTCATTGGGGGAATTTAGTCGGTGGGAATATCAAATTTGCCAATTAGCAATGACGTATCTTTTGTTTACAAAGCGATGCTCAAAAAAAGAAGTATACGAATATTATATGCGGCAAGACTGCTTTAAAAAATAAAGTGCCGGATAAATCCAACCATCAGTGAGTTGATTATCGGCTACAAACATTTCCAATTCTTCAAGAGAAAAGCGTTTGGCTATCATACCTGATTCGGTTTCTTCCAGTTTCTGTTCTCCGCCTTCAATGATTTCTTCCGCGATATAAACATAACATTGCTGTCGGCTTAAACCAGGATCAATATAATAGCTGCCGGCGAAGGTTATTCTATTTGTTCGTAATCCGGTCTCCTCTTCCAGTTCTTTTTTCGCGTGTTTTTCTGGATCGGCATTATTTTCCAGCGTACCCATGGGGAACTGCCAAACTTCTTTTGCAATCGGATAACGATGTTGTTTAACAAGATAGGTATAGATAGCGTTACCTTCTCTTATTATAGGTATAACCATTAACGCGGGTTCTCGTTCGACAATAACATACTTTCCTTCTTTCCCTGTTTCCGTTTGAAAGTTTTCCTGAACGATTCTAGTCCATTTGTTCTCTAGGACAATACTTCTTTCGATGAGTTTTATCATAAATATTGTTTTTTCATTTTATACCAATTTTCAAGAAATAACAATCCCCATAGCTGACGATTATAATCGGCTTTTCCTTGTTTATGATCCCCTATCATATACCTAACTTTTTTTTTGTCCATAAATGAATCAACAATACTATTTTTTGCTAACAACACGTCGTAAGTTTGCTCATAAAGTTTATCTTGCAACCATTCGGCGATCGGTACATGGAATTTATGCTTTGGTTTATTAATAATTACGTCTGGTAATATCTTATTCAGGCTGTTTTTTAGATAATTTTTATTACGCAGTAGTTTCATTTTCTGTTCATTTTTTAGTAGTATACAATGTTTCATAAGGCTTATGTCCATATACGAACTAACAAATTGCATTGAGGCATTCATAAACAATTGGGTATCTTTCATGAGAACATTATCAATCATCCAGGTTTGCCATTGCCCATAATAAATTTTTTCAAAAAGGATGAAGATTATTTAAACCTTGATAGAGGTTATATAAGTAATCATAATTAGTATTCTTGTTTGCCTTAATAAATAAATCTTTTTTTAAATCTTCTTGTAATAAAGAGGAAATGCCGTAGTAATAATCAGCCAGGGCTTTATCGTTGGAAAATAATTTTTTCGGGAATTTTATGTCATCGGGTAAATTTCTGGGATAACCCAAAATTTCATCGCCACCTTCGCCGGTAATCATATGAGTTATACCCATCTCTTTTGCTTTTTGGCAAATAAAATATTCAGGAATAATCGCTCTGTCAGCGACTGGATCGTCAAAAAGCGCGCTTATTTGAGGTAATTTCTGTATAGCTTCTGGGGTAATTGTTAAGATTATATGTTCTAGATGATATTTTTTTGCCATAATTTTTGCATAGGGGGTCTCGTCATATTCTTGCTCTTTAAAACTGGCCGTGAAAACAACCGGATGAATATCGAGATCAACCGCAAGAATGGCAATATTGCTACTCGTATCCATTCCTCCGCTTAAAAACGCTCCAATTTTTCCTCCTTTATCGTTTAATTGGCGTTTAAATGATGACGCTAAAATCGTTTGTAAATCATTCGCATTATTCCCGGCATGACGACAAAGCATATCAATATAGGAAAATCGATAATCTTTTATTTTTAACTCATTATTCTTGTACTCTAGCGTTTTGTGTAAAGGAAGCTGAAAGACATTAGTAAACATTGTATGTGGCTGAGGAAGATACTGAAAGGTAAGATAAAGGTTAAGTCCATTCGTGTCTATCTGTGTCTTTTCTTTTTTTCTAAATTGGAGGACAGGTACTATTGATGTTGAAAGACTAAAACCGTTTGATGTTGTTGTATAATAGGCATGTTTTAGTCCAAGAAGATCCCGGCAAATGATTAAAGAATGTGTCTTAATATCATATTCTATCAATAAAAAATTTCCATCGCAGGTTAATAAGAACGCTTCCTGATTATTTATATAGTTTT
>CAYJQQ010000169.1:0-2923 GCA_964372285.1 uncultured Gammaproteobacteria bacterium
TATAGAAAGCAAAAATATCCCTAATGCAGTATCCGGGCAAAAAAACTTTTTTAAGAATTTTATTTTTATAGCGGGGCATTTATCCTCACAGCTCGGAGTCAATCTTTTATTGTATTTTTCTTCACTTACTATTTTTTGGAAAAGATTTAAAGAGAAAAGAGTTAAGTTTTTTATAGCTTCAACTTTCTTTTTTATTTTTCTATATTCTTTAATCTTGCGGTATCAATTTGGCCAACATTATTTGTTTCCTTTCTCTGTTTTTATTATTTTTATAGTTACTATTACTCTGCTCAATACAAAATATAAATACCTGCTAATAATTGTTTTACTTCTTGAAGTTTATTCCTTTCCTAAGGGTATATATAACTACGGCATGAGAAAACCTGAAAAGTATGAAAAAGCAGTGGAGTATATTATAGGTAATAAATTAATTCAAAAAGATGATGCTTTTAATTTAATCCAGTATTCAAGAGACTACAAAATATATGTTCCCATCGGACATGAGTATCGTTTCTTTTTTGTTAAAAAAATGTTTCTGCCTAAATCTGAATTTGAATACAATGCATCAGATACTCTTCTTATCTTCTCTGAAGTTAGTAATCTAGATATATTAAAATTAAACAGTTGGGAGATTGATCAGTTCGGAAAAATGTACTTACGCAAAAGTCAACGACATCAGATTGGCGACATAACTTTATATAAAATAAGAAAAACTTAATGGAAAATAATATCTCGGTAATAATAGATACTTATCAGGAAGAAAAGAATATCCAGATTTGTATTCAATCCGCCAAACTACTTACCAAAAAAATAATCGTCATCGACATGAAAAGCAGTGATAAGACTGTAAATTTGGCAAAAAAGATGGGGGCCAGCGTATTTTTTTTTCCTCACTCTTACTATGTAGAGCCTGCACGAGAGTTTGGCATAGAAAAAGCAGATTCAAAATGGGTGTTTATATTAGACGCGGATGAACGAATAACTAAGGAAGTCGCAAAAGAAATACTATATTTAATTGAAAAAACCGAGTCGGTTAAAACCCACTATAAAATTCCTCGAAAAAATATTTTCGGCAGATTAAAATGGCTTCAATATGGGGGTTGGTGGCCGGATTATCAAATAAGACTGATTAATAAACAATATTTTCAGTCGTGGCCAAAAGAAATCCACTCAACTCCCATTATTAAAGGTCAGGTCGGATACTTAAAAAATCCTATCACACACCATTTTCACGGCGATTTCGAATCAATGGTCAAAAAGACAATAATTTTTGAGGACATTGAATCTAACTTGCTTTTAAAAGCTGATAAGCCTGTAAAAACCTCGACGTTTTTTAGAAAATTTTTGGGAGAATTGTATAGAAGGCTTGTTAGAAATTTTGGCTTTTTGGACGGCGAAATTGGTATAATTGAGTCTATCTATCAAGCATTTTCCAAAACAATAACTTATATTTATCTATATGAAAAAAGCTCGCTTGCGCAAGCAAGCCGCTCTCTACGATCCTTACCTTGAAACTTTGGGCGGCGGTGAAAAACATATTCTCTCAATTCTTAAAGTTTTAGAAGAGGAAAGTTACGAAATCAGCATTTTTTGGGATAAAAAACTACAAAATCAAATTGAAAACCGCTTCAAACTTCAATTTATTAATAAATTAAAGTTTTTACCCAACATATTCATACCTTTAAGTCATTCCGAGGCAGCCGAGCGACCGAAAAATCTAGCGAAGGGACATCTGACGTCCCCGAAGCTTATTTTTACGTCCCGACTTAGTCGGGACTGGATTTCTCACTTCGTTCGAAATGACAAAGTGTTGAGAACTTTAAAAGATTTTGATATGTTTTTTTATGTCACAGACGGAAGTTATTTTTTTTCTTCTGCCAGGAAAAATTTTGTCTTTTGCATGGTGCCTAAAAGAAACTTATACCAGATGAGTTTTTTAAATAGAATAAAAACAAAAAACTTTCGTTTTATCAGCAATTCTTTTTTTACTCAAAAATGGCTCCGCGCTTGGAAGATACAAAGTGAAGTTGTATATCCTTACATTTCCGACGATTTCATAAGTCTGAATTCACTGAAAATTAAGAAAGAAAAAATTATTCTTTCCGTGGGTAGATTCTTTGGCCATATACACTCAAAAAAACAGTCCATACTTATTGATTTGTTCAAAAAATTAAAACGCTCTAATCCAATGTTCAAAGATTTTAAACTGATTGTTGCTGGTGGATTAATGGAAGAAGATAAACTATACTTTGAAAATCTCCGATCAGAAATAAAAGAAAATAAAGATATCGCTATTGAAGCAAATCTTTCATACGAAAAACTATTGGATCTTTATAGAAGATCTCTTATCTACATACATCTTACCGGTTTTGCAGTCAATGAAGAAAAAAACCCAGAATTGGTTGAACACCTGGGAATAACTCCATTGGAGGCGATGGCTTCTGGATGTATTACATTTTGTTATAATGCTGGTGGCCTAAAAGAAATCATAAAAGATGGCGAGAATGGATTTCTCTTTAATACTGAAGAACAACTATTGCAAAAACTCGACATTCTAAAAAATAGCCTCTTGCAAAAGTACATTCAAAATAATGCAAAAATATTCGTCAAGGATAATTTCAGCTATGAAAAGTTCAAAAAAAGAGTCAAGGAGGTATTATTATGATTTCTGTCGTAATCCCAACTTATAGAAATAAAAATCAATTGCTGCAAAATCTCAAACATAACCTAGTCTTTTTAAAAGATTGTGAGTTAGTTATAATCAACGACTATCCGAAAGAAAGCCTAAAAAAAGATCTTAAAAATTTAGGCGACCGCTTAAAAATTTTAGATAATTTTCTTCTACTAGAAAATAAAAAAAATGTTGGTTTTGGTCAAACAATAAATATTGGAGTAAAACACTCAAAAAATAAATACGTCATGC
>CAYJQQ010000170.1:0-2908 GCA_964372285.1 uncultured Gammaproteobacteria bacterium
TACTATTTTTAGGAAGACTGGACATTGGACAAAAAGGTATAAACCATTTGTTAAGTGCCTATTCTCAAATTAAAAATGAAATAAAGTATCCACTAATTATAGCTGGAAACGGGCCCGACGAAAAAAAGGTACAACAGTTAATTAAAATGCTAGATCTAGAAGGACAAGTAAAAATGATTGGACCAACATTTGGAGATATTAAAATGAAGGTCCTATCAGAAACTGCATTTGTAGTCATGCCGTCGGTTCATGAGACATTTTCCTGTTTTGCGCTCGAAGCGCTTGCGTCAGGATGTCCTTTAATTACATTCGAAATACCGGGCTTAGCATGGACCGAGAAAAGCGTTTCCTTAAAAACGAAAGCATTTGATATTAAAGAATACGCAAAAATGATTCTTAAAGCTGCAGAAAAAGAAACCCTTGAAAGAATGAGGAAGAACACAAGGGCTTTTGCAAAAAAATTTAGTTGGGATAAAGTTGCAAGTAGCTTTGAGCTATTTTCTTATCAGGTTTTAAAGAAAGAAGGAAGACTTAATAATGTCTAAAAGAAATAACAAAATATTTGTCACAAAACCATTCCTACCACCGATTGAGACGTATCTCGGATACGTAAAAAAGATCTGGGTAACTAGCCAGTTGACTAACAATGGTCCACTTGTAAAACAACTAGAAATGGAGCTAAAAGAATTCTTAGCCGTTAAGCATCTATTTTATGTAGCAAATGGAACTATTGCCTTACAGATAGCAATAAAGGCCTTAGATTTAAAAAAAGAAATCATCACAACACCGTTTTCCTATGTAGCAACGGTAGACTCTATACTGTGGGAAAATTGTAAACCAGTTTTTGTCGATATAAACGAAACGGATTATTGCATAAACGTTTCAAAGATTGAAGAAAAAATAACAAAAGACACACAAGCTATATTAGCAGTCCATATTTTTGGAAACCCTTGTGATGTTGAAGCCATAGAAAGTATCGCGAAAAAACATAAACTAAAAGTTATTTACGATGGAGCTCACGCATTCGCAACTAAAGTGAACAATAAATCTATTTTGACTTTTGGTGACATTTCTACTTTGAGCTTTCATGCGACAAAATTGTTTCATACAGCAGAAGGAGGGGCTATCATTACTAATGATGACGAAATTGCCAAAAAGATCTATTTATACAGAAATTTCGGCCATCCTGAAGACGACATTCTCTCTGTTGGTATAAACGGCAAGAATTCGGAATTCCATGCCGCTCTCGGACTCAGTATTTTACCGGAAGTCAAGACGCTCATTAAAAAGAGAAGAAAAATCTCAAAAGTATACAACAACATCCTTAAAAATGAAGATATAAAAACAAATCACATACCCCTAAACGTTGAGTATAATTATTCATACTACCCAATAGTTTTTAATTCAGAAAGTACTCTCGCAAGAGTTAAAAATGCTCTGGAAAAAAACGAAATTTATCCCAGAAGATATTTTTATCCTTCACTGAACAAATTGCCATTTTTAAAAGGTGATGGATGTGCAATATCCGAGTCGGTTGCAAGAAGAGTATTATGCTTACCTCTATATCCGGATCTTGAACTCAAAGACGCAGAAAATATCGCTACTCTTGTAAAAAATTCATTAAGCACAATAAAATCAAGCCGAAAAAAGGAATTCAAAAATATAGCCGAACGATTGTTAATAAAAAATATTATTAAAAATAACCCAAATAAAGGAGACCCTCGCTATGTCTAGACAACAACCATACCAAGTTTCAGTTGGGATATCAGCCTATAACGAAGAAAAGAATATTTCAAATATCCTTAAAGACATTCTGTCACAAAAACAAGACAATTGGAGATTAAAAGAAATCTTGGTCTATTGCGATGGATGTGCTGATAATACAGTACAAAAAGCCAAAAAGGTAAGAAGTAAACTCATCAAAATTGTTGACAATAAAGATCGTAAAGGAAAAGTTTTCAGGGTTGCGCAAATGTTCAGAGATTTCAAGTCAGACCTTTTCGTGCTTTTTGATGCTGACTTAACCTTTAAAGATTCGAACGTAATTAAAAATTTGATAGAACCCTTTTACAAAAGAAACAAAATTGTCCTAGTTGGAGGCAATACAAGACCACTTTTACCAAAAACTTTTTTCGAAAGAGCAGTTTACTCCACATTTATGGTTTTTGACGAATCCAGAAAAAAAATAAATGGTGGAAACAATATTTTTGGCTGCAACGGCGGTTGTATGGCCATCAAGAAAGAATTCGCGAAAAGTCTCAAGTTTCCAAACATAATTAACGAGGATGACTTTCTGTACTTCTCTTGTTTATCAAAAAACCTCCATTTTCGACATGTTAGGAAAGCTGTTGTATTCTACAAATTGCCTAATAAATTTAAAGATTATTTAAAGCAATCTTTCCGTTCTAATCCTCCTGCAGTAATTTTAAACTTCAAAAAGTATTTCGGAGATATAGTGGAAAAAGAATACAAAAGACCCAAAATTTTTATGATAAAAAATGTGCTTAAGGTTTTCAAAGAAAACCCAGCGGAAGTAGCTTATATATCTTTCATCAATGCTTTGATAAGACCTCTATATTCACTTATATCTAAAAAATTCAAGCTCAGTTGGTATACAGCAGAATCAACAAAATAAATCTCATTAAAATCCGTGATTTCTAAAAGTAAATTTTTCGAGTTATATAACAGGAATTCTTATAAAAATAAGAATAAGGAAATTGGAACCATCGCTAACCGTCTTTTTCGGAGAAATTTAGCACTACATACTTCCTATATCTTAGCCAAAATAGGTATATCAGCGAATTCTGTAACAATAGGATTTCTAATAATTTCGCTGATCGCAAACGGGCTTTTTATAATTCCAAATTTTTATACAATTATTATTTTAATAGTCGCCAGCGAAATTGCT
>CAYJQQ010000171.1:0-2875 GCA_964372285.1 uncultured Gammaproteobacteria bacterium
TACCAGATGGCTTGTCACGCGAAGCCAGATACTGTCTAGTACCTGGCGAAGTGTGGAGATGCCGGGAGTTGAACCCGGGTCCGGAAGGGCCATTTTAAAAATGTTTAGGTAGAGATAGAATATTTTTGTCTCTATCCCGACTAGAAAATAAGCAAAACTAGTCGGAAAGTCGATGAGGTTTTATCGATTTTATAGTCCATCGGGAATCCTATAAAACCTTACCTTGATTGGTTTTCCCTTTATAGTTTGAATCAAGGAAAAACTATAAAGAGTGTCTTAAGCTTGTACGGTTGCAAATTGCATACCGGAAGCCGCGAAGGCTTCGTACTCAAGACGTTCTGCCAATTCGTTTCTAGCAGTTACTTTTTTCTATTTGACGAATAGATCCGCTCTACCCATTTTTAAAAGTGCATGCATTCCGTCGATTCCTTTCATCCCCATTAGAAAGAGTTTCCCGATTTTTTAAATCGGATTACTGTTTCTTATGCCCTCCGATAAACGCTCTTTGAGACGTCGAGTGAATAACAATGAGTTAAGTCTCAAAGTAAGTTAAGGAGGGCTTAATTTAAAAGAACAGATTCTGAATCAAGTTCAGAATGACATAAACATTAACTCCTCAAATATTCCTTCGCTTCTCTTTTCTCTTCAAGTGCGATATCTCTTTTCTTCTCCAACTTCTTCTTTTCCTGACTTCTTTTTCCTTTAGCCAAAGCTATCTCGAGCTTGATCAAACCAGCCTTATTATAACAGGAAACAGGTACAATTGTCAACCCAGCAGCCGATGCGAGTTTTGTTTTTAAGCGTATAATTTCGCTTTTATGAAGAAGCAGCTTTCTCGTCCTTCGCGAATCATATCCCTGCGGTCGAGCATATTCATATACAGATATTTCCGTATTTACTAGATACACTTCAGAACCCAAAATTTTCACAAAACTGTCTTCAAGCCGGATCCGACCTGCTCTAACTGATTTCACTTCTGCCCCAGACAACGCAATTCCTACCTCGTATCTTTCAACTTCCTGATAGTCTCGCCTGAATTTGCGATTAAAGATTTTCATGAAAATGATTGTAACAAATTATTCTTGAAAAATTTATTCCTTGATAAAAAAATAAAAAGACAATTAAATAAAATAAGAAACCGTTACACTTCTTTTGTTAAAATCTAATCATCCTTTTGTAACTTTTTCTATGAGAAACTCTTGGCTAGAAAAATTGGAAATTCCCCTATTGATCTTCCTAGCAACTTTTATTTTCATCCTGCCATTTTCACTCGCCAATATTGACACCCACCACGACGGCATTCTTCTCAAACCAGCGATTGATGTAGCACAGGGCAAAATATTATTCCGAGACACCTTTGCCGAATATGGAGCACTCACCACTTTCATCCAAGCAGCTGCTATAAAACTATTTGGCGAATATGTATTGGTTATGAGGTTAACTACGGTATTTTCTTATGCGGTACTTGCTGTCCTGCTCTGGTTAATCTGGTCGAAATTTCTTCCAAGAACCCTGGCGCTCATTTCCTTACTACTATGGCTGGCGTTGGCATATTTTTATGCTGGTCCTTTTCACTCTTGGTCTTCGGTATATGCTTTAGTCTTTCAGTGCATCTCATTTCTTTCTGTCTTAATTTTTTGTAAAAAACAAAAATATATCTATCTTGTTATTGCGGGAGCCGCAACCGCGCTGACTTTTTGGTGTCGTCAACCGGTAGGAGTTTTCTTATCTCTTGCGATTGGAGGATTTCTTATTGTTTTAGCTTTTTTCAAGATTATTTCATTAAAAAAAATGCTGTCATCTATAATCGGTTTTATTGTTGGATTTATTTTGGCTTCTTTTCCTTTTCTGATTTATATTATCTTAAATGATGCTCTCTATGATTGGTGGCTTCAATCTTTTGTTTTTCCTGCTGTCCTCACCCGATTTGTCCGAGGTATCAGCTTCGATCAAGTTCTAAAAAGTCTATCGATTGCAAAATTTTGGAAGCAGATCTATATTTATTTTATTTGGTTAGCGCTTCCTTTAAGCATAGTATATCTAACGATTAAATCGTTAATCAGCCTTAAGAAGAAAAAGAAGATACTTCAGTCATCAACAGTTTCTATTTTAGCAGCTGGATTTATTTGTCTTGCATCCTGGATGCAGTATTACCCGGTTACCGAACCTGCCCACTTCTTTTGGGCAGCAACACCCATGGTTGGCTTTTTTATATTACTGCTGTCGAGATTATTTAGGCAAAAATTTAACTTTTCTAAAAATAAAATCACCTTGATTTTTGGTTTAATCATAATCACTTTTTTTATTTTTAGAATTATACCCGGCATCAACCGCTTGCAAAAAGCGACGGTCTATTCTGATAGGTTGCCTTACCTTCGAAACATCAGATTGACTCCTTATGAAAAGGAGACAGTCGATGGATTCCATAGCCAATTATCTAAATACCTTAAAAATAACCAGGTCTATATCAACACCACACAAGACGCATTTATTTCGCTTTTCGATCAGTCAGGTTATAGGATGATCAGACCGCTCACCTCTTATGGAAAATTAATCACCGATGCAGTTTACCCAGATTACGTCTCGCGGGTGGAAAAATATATTGATAAGGTTCATCCGATTGTTATCGATAGGGAAGCTATCCCTTTAAAAGATTACTGTATTGTGACCGAAGCAGTTTTCTTTGATCCGGCTGAACACATTTATATCTGGGTTCCTAACAGCTCGCAAACCGGTTGCCCAGAAATATAATAAAAATTACATGTGTATTCAAGCCCTATTCTTCTTGTATATTTTGCTGACTATGAATTCTAACAGCATAATATAAGAAAAGGGCAGAATGATTAAGAAGTATCTGGGAAAAGGCGTTTGAACT
>CAYJQQ010000172.1:0-2869 GCA_964372285.1 uncultured Gammaproteobacteria bacterium
GCAAAGAAGCCATATTTCGCTACCGAACTCAACTTTCCCAAGATCAACTACCACAGGTCCTCCGCTAGATCCAATGTCATTCCCGCGAAACTTGTCCTCGCAGAAGCGGGGAGCGGGAATCTATTAAATAGATTCCGCATCAAGTGCGGAATGACAAGATTAGCAAATTCGCAACATTCGCATTCATTCGTAGATTCGTATCATGTTTATATTCCCAACATTGCTTTGGCTCTTTCGGTCATTTTATCCATCGACCAGGGTGGATCAAATGTCAGCTCAAACTCGATTTTATCTTCTGACAATCCAATCTCTTTTAGTTTGTTTTTTACCTCCTGTTCAATTAATGAAAATAAAGGACAACCAATGGTTGTCAGAGTCATAGTAATCTTTGTTTTTCCAGATTTTTGCAAATTTACTTTATAAACTAATCCTAAATCAACGATTGAAATGTTTAGCTCTGGATCAAGAACCTCACTCAATTTTTCTTTTATAAGTTTTTCCCTAATTTTAAGCATAAATATATTTTAACAGATGATATAATAAAACATAAAACGTAAAACGTGAAACGTTCCTGAAAATATTATATGTTTCAAGTTTCATGTTTCAAGTTTCATGTCAGATTTTAAGCTCCGTTTCATTTCTCTAGGAGGTATTATTGGCGTAACTAAAAACATGTACGTCTATGAACTCTACAAAGACGATAGATTACAGGACATTCTGATTGTTGACTGTGGAATCGGGTTTCCCATGGAAAAAGAGCTGGGGGTCGATTTTGTGATTCCTGATGTATCTTATTTGACTGAAATTTTAGACCCGCCTTCGCTAAAGCTTCGGCGGGCAAGTAAAATTAGGGCAGTCTTATTGAGTCACGGACACGAAGATCATACTTCTGCGCTGCCATTTCATTATGAAGTATTAGGGAGGCCTCCGGTCTTTGCCAGCAGGCTTACGACAGCTTTTGTCGAGAATAAATTTAAGGAATTTAATCAAAGAATTAACCTAAATCAGATAGTCTACGAAAAAGAATATCAGTTTGGGATGTTTAAGATAAGCTTTATTAGGATCACTCACTCAATTCCAGATACATTTCACATCTTAATCAAAACTCCGGTAGGAAATATCTATCACGGGACTGACTTCAAACTCGATCTGACCCCGCCTTACGGAAATCACCCCGACTTTTATGCTATAACAAAAGCAGGACAAGAAGGGGTGCTGTGTCTTTTATCTGATTGTCTTGGAGCAGAGCGAGAAGGACTGACTTTGTCGGAAAGTATTGTCAGCCAGACTTTCGAGGACGAGATGCGAAAAACCAAAGGAAAATTTGTCATGACGACTTTTTCGTCCAATATATCCCGTATCAGACAATGCGTAGAAGCGGCAATTAAGTTCAATCGAAAAATCGTATTTTTAGGTAGATCGATGAAAGAGAACACGCGAATCGCAGCGGAGATTGGATATTTACCTATTCCAGACAGGTTGATCTCGAATGAAGAAGAAGTGATGCGATTGCCACCTAATAAGATTTGTCTTGTTGTTGCCGGCTCGCAAGGCCAATACGATTCTGCCTTAGCCAAACTCGCCAACAATCGAAATAAGAATATCAAAATCAAACCTGGCGATAAAGTTATTTTTTCTTCCGACCCGGTCCCGGGTAATGAGAGCGAAGTTTACGCTTTGATCGAGGAGTTGTCTCAACTTGGAGCCGATGTCATTTATTCAGATATCCATGATCAACTACACGCATCCGGCCACGGTAATCAAGAAGATTTAAAATTTTTGGTAAGATTTACCAATCCAGCCTACTTTATCCCAATTGGAGGTACCATTAGACACCAACACCAGTACCAAGAACTTGTGACAGATCTTGGCTACAAAAAAGAAGATGTTTTTTTGTTGGACGAAGGCGAGACTGTTTGGTTTACAAAAGGAAAAGCCATGCGCGGAGACTCCATCGAGACTAAAAATATTTACGTTGATGCTTATGGAATAGGCGATGTGGGAAGAGTTGTATTGCGGGACAGAAAGACGCTGGCCTCGGAAGGAATCGTTGCAGTAGTATTAATCCTCGACTCGCATGCAAAACTGATCACACGACCAAAATTTCTTTCGCGCGGTTTTGTCTTCGAAAAGGATGAAGCAAAATTATTTGCCGAAGCTATGCGTAGTTTAGAGAAGGTATTAAAACCCAGATCGGAAAGGATCATCGACTTGAATCAGGTAAGAGAAGAAGCCGTTACAATTTTAGAGGATTTCTTTTTTAAAAAAAGAGGAAGAAGACCGCTAGTCATTGTAGATATAATACAAATCTAGAATTAACCTAATTAACCTACTTTGTTAATGCTGCCTAATAATCTTAAACAAATCGCTTTTTTTCTTCAGAGGCTGCCGGGTATTGGGGAAAAAACTGCCAATCGTCTGGCATTTTATCTGTTAAGACTGCCTGAACGAGACCTTAAAGAATTCGCAGAAAATGTAGCGAGTCTTAAGTCCAAAACTAAACTGTGCAAGATATGTATGAATCTGACCGAAGGCGAAGATTGCTCTATTTGTCAAGATACAACGAGAGACAAGAGTCTGATCACGGTGGTCGAAGAGGTGCTGGATTTGCTTTCTTTTGAGATAGGAAATATTTATAACGGAGTATATCACGTATTGCATGGGAAGATTGACCCACTTAACCATATAGGACCCGAAGATTTATATATAAACAGTCTACTTGAAAGGATATCTACCAACTTGAAACGATCGTATCAAGATGGTAAAAAAATTAAGGAGGTTGTACTTGCGACTAATCCGGACATGGAAGGCGAGGCAACGGCGATGTATATAAGAGACAGATTAAAAGAAGTTAAGAAACACAATGGAG
>CAYJQQ010000173.1:0-2849 GCA_964372285.1 uncultured Gammaproteobacteria bacterium
CCAATTTTCAGGAATTTTTGGTAAAATAAGTTCGAGCGTGGTTGTATAAATACACTAAAAAAATAAAGAGAAAATTGAGGCTAAATTCATGAGCTTGTCGACGGATTCAAGTCCTCTCCCCGACACAAATCTTAAAAAGAAATTTTTTCTGCGGTTTTGAGAGCTTCTTTGACGCCGGGAAGAGTTTTTAAAGTTTTAATTTCTTCATATAAAAACCATCCGATTGAATTAGATTCCCCATTAAGTTTTATAACAAAGTTATCCGGATTAGGAAAACACAAATAAGCAATTCCATGTCCTTGCCAATTATCTCTAATCGAATTAATTACGTAAGCAACCACCGTCATAATCATTACTTTTATATCGACTTCTTCTTTCACTTCCTTTCCGGATATATTCCAACAAATATATCTTACCGGAAAGCGTGAAGCTTCTTCATGGTATCAAAAAATAGCCGAGGGGCGGCGCTTCGACTTAGTTCATTGTAAAAACTTATCATACCTTAATTTTTTTCTCTTTTGATAGATGATTTTTGTTGCCAATCCCTCTTTCAGCATCACCTCATTCACCAACATCTTTCCCTCTCTGCAATACCGTATCAATGTATCGATACATTTTATCCAGGCATAAGCTAAAATTCTTCCGAACTTATCGTCTTGATATTGATCATATTCAAGATTTAACGAATTATTATTTAAAAGTAAGTTTGTCAGATAATCTTTAGCCTCTTTGTATTTTTCTTGTCCTCTTCCCGGCGCATCTACTCCTAAAAGTCGTACAGTCAATCCATTTTTAATAATAAAAGTATCGCCGTCTAAGACTTCCGTCGCAACCGTCTTCAACGGAAAAATCCTTTTAATCTGATAGTAATTTTTAATGTCTTTTAACTTCTGCCAACCAGTCCAACCCAAAACTGACGCTAAAATAAGCCCTGCAATCAATACCTTTGGCACTCGCCTTTTTTCCAGAAATTTCACAGACAATTTTTTTCTTCTCATTTTTTCTACTGATAATTCTGAAACTTAATCAATTATCTTAAAGTTATTGTACACAATTGTATCGATGAATCGATTCATCGATACTTTAACAACAAATTAAGTTGTTGTACAAGCAAGCGGCTTCACTTTTGTAGCATATAATCCATAGACAAATCAGACTCGCTCTTTTAAAGTTTATGTATGGCGCAAGTTTCTAAGCGGTATATACCTCCCTGGACTTATGAGAAAATACTTGATATTTTTCTTTCGTCTTTCTTGAGAATAAAAGATAAAAATACTGGCAGATTATTTTTTGATCAACTTTTAAGTCCAACCGAAAAAATAATGTTAGCGAAAAGAATTACCTGTTTATATCTTCTTAATAAGAAAGTTTCAATTCGTGAATGTTCTGATATTTTAAAATTATCAACTTCGACTGTTGGAAAGTATTCTATTTTTTTATTAAAAAGCCCTCAAATCATAAATATTTTAAATAAGATGCTTAAGGAAGAAAATTTCTTACGATTAATCGATACAATTATTCACGAATATTTGCGCCCACCTGGAAGTGTTGGAACGCATTGGGCATCCGCAGGCAGAGAAAAAGTCGCCTACGAACAGCGTAAACGCTCACCGCTGTAACTGTGTCGATGAATCGATACATTTATTTTTGACTTATGGAATCTGCAATTTTTATAGCTTCTTTAGCTCCTGGCAGCATATTTACTGACAACATTTCTTTATATGCAAACCATCCATAGTCATCCGCTTCTTCATTAAGTTTAATTTTTTGTTTAACGTCGTTTAATCTGCAAACTAATACTATTCCCACTCCATGCCAGTTTTTTCTTATTGCATTAATAACGAAGGGTAATACGGAAATTGCTTCAATGTCAAGACCCAACTCTTCCTTTATCTCTCTTTTTATGGCAACTTTCACAGTCTCGCCAAAATTTATTGCGCCCCCTGGTATCTGCCACATACCAGCAAAATATGGAGGGTCTTTCTTGTCTAAATCTATTCTTTTAGTGAGGAGGTATTTATTCTTATGTTTTATCAGCCCAACAACAAATGGAATAATAACTTTTTTCATTTTTGCGAAGCCGCGTTTGACGCGGTGATCCCGGGAAGAATTGAACTTCCATCTACCCCGACCAAGTCGGGGTTGCTCTGTCCTAAAAATAAGGTGATCCCACCGCGAATCGAACGCGGATATCATCCTTAGAAGGGATGCGCTCTATCCAATTAAGCTATGGGATCTTATTGAATTATTTTATCACGCTTGAGCCGAAGCGGGGGCTCGAACCCCGAATCTGCTGTTTATCACAATACCATTTAGCTTTTCTTTATTGAGCCTGAGAGGAGGCTCGAACTCCTGACCTGCTGTTTACAAAACAGCTGCTCTACCGCTGAGCTACCCAGGCAAAAGCGCAAATTGTACGGTATCCCGTCCCGATTTAATCGGGACTGGGTCAAAACAGTTGCTCCTTGCCCCGTAGACTCGCTCCCCGTCGCTGGCGGGGTAAGAGTTCTTCGGGGTACCATTGAGCTAGATCGGCATAAGCTTTGTATAATTTTACCAAGGAAGGTGTAATTTATCCATTCAGAGATCAAGCAAAATTATTCCCTGAAAATAACTGTATGGTATTTAAAAAATTCTGTATTAAAAGTTTCCAAAAAACCCAGCCGTCCAAGTAAGGCAGGTACTTCATTGTTATCAAAGAAAGCGATAGGAACTTTCCTCTCTATTTTTCCAATTTTTGCTTCAAGTCTTGATTTGAATAAATAAATGGCCTGTTCGCCACCCACACCTGAAGTATTATCCTTGATGCAATCCCGTTCTAATGATATTCCTAAATCTTCTGATAAATA
>CAYJQQ010000174.1:0-2834 GCA_964372285.1 uncultured Gammaproteobacteria bacterium
AATGATTTACATATTTATCTTTATGTTTTATTCCTTCCGGCAGGTTTCCATACTCGATAAATCCGAACTTTTCATACATGATTTTTGCAATCGGATTATTGGCAAAGACCCCCAACCTTACGATCCGTAGCTGTTTTAAGTTTTTTTTAGCCTCGTCCAATACCAATTTAGTCAAAAGTTTTCCAATTCCTTGACTTCTATATTCATTTGCCACAGTAATTCCAAAACTGCCAATATGACTTTCGATTTTATCGCTTGGCGTGATATCAGATACCGCAATTAATTTATTAGCGGTAAAAACTAGGAGCTTAACCGCCAGATTTTTTTCAATTTTTTCTAAAAATTCATCCAGATATTTTTTTTCCTCTTTTAAAGTTAACTGTTCACCCTGAAATCTGATAAACGTACACTCTTTGGAAAGAGTATTAATATATTTCAAAAGCATTTCATCATCTTCTCTCACAGGGTAGCGAATAATAATGTCCAATCCTTTTTTTGTTTTTCCTTTATAGACAGTTTTTCCTAATTTCATTTGATAATTATAAATATTTAAGAAAGAATTTGAGAGTCTCTTGCTTCGCTTTTTTCCGATCTTCTTTTCGATCCTGAAAACCATGTTCTCCGTCTTGTAAAGTGATTAATTTGCCATTTCTAAGGTTTTTTACATAACTTTTTGAGTCTTCGTATGAGACATATTTATCATTTGTTCCATGAATAATAACTGTCGGGATAGATATTTTTAGAAGAGATTTATAAGGATAAAATTTAGCCATTTCGTCAAACAATTTTTTTCCATAAACTTTTTTACTACTTCCTACTGTAGTCCATCCCTTAACTTCTAGATCATTTATCATTCCTTTGCGTCTATCTTTTAACCAAGGAGTTACGGGATTTAGAAAAGTGTGCTTATAATTCAAGCTGGGATTCCACAGACAAAGACACTTCAGTTCTTTTTGATTTTTCTCTGCATAAAGAGTAACAATTCCCCCACCTACGCTGGCTCCTAAAAAACCAATCTCTTTGTATTTTTGTAATTTAACTTCCTTTACTGCCGCTTGAAGATCTGCTATTTCACCTGTAATTGTTGTGTTAACTGATTTTCCCCCACTCTCACCATGCCCCCTAAAATCAAATCTAAACACAGCGTATCCGTTTTCTTTGAGTAACTCTGCCAGTTCAATAAAAATTCCTTCCTCGTCTTTATCAACTGTCAAACCATGAGCTAATACAACTGCTTTAGTTGTGGATTTACTTGGAATATGCCAAACACCACAAAGTCTTAATCCGTCTTTTGATTTGAAAAATATTTTTTGCATTTCGAATTATTTTAACAGATTCGTATTATAAAGCAGGCTTGGTCAAAGCGAAAATAAAAGCGTGGGTATCAGCTACATAAATTAACTCTCTTTCCAGAGATCGTTGAGCCATTTAATTGAAGTGTTAATTTTTGACACATTAATTTTATGCTTGGATAATAATCCTAAAAGAGGAGAATATTTTTTTTCTTTAGATTTTTTTTCCATATAAAAATAGTCCCTTTTGGCAATTTCTAGGCTGGCCATTTTATCAACAAAGTCATTAATTTTATTGAATATCGATATTTGCATACAAGTAGATTATAACTTATTACAGTTTGTTTTTCAAAATACTGCTAGTTTTTTCCTATCCAGCGAGATTGAGAATCTGGGTGGCTTTTGGATAATCATATGCATTTACAAATATTGCCGTAACTTGCCCCAAATAATTTCGGAACATATAGGCATTGATATGATATGCCTCAAGAATCTCCTTTGCTAATTCGGCTTCAATTCGATCGGAAAATTTCTTGACAAGCTTTAAATGCTTCCTGAACTCTCGCTTTATTTTCTTAAGCATAGTGGTAAATTAATAGATCCCTCGCCAATAGCTACGGGATGAATGCAATTAATGAACTGCATTCAACTTTTAATCTTAACTATTATTATGCGTTAAGTTTTCAATAAGTTTCATTCATTCATAGGAGAAACTGTATTTCATCGATAAAATCAATAAATTTGTAGTATAATTTCAATATTAATAACACGCATTATACGTGCGTGTTATATTTTTTGTAGACCATATGCAAATAAAAAATATTGCAATAATCGCTCATGTTGATCATGGTAAGACTACTCTGGTCGACGCCATTCTAAAACAAACCCATACCTTCCGTGATAATCAGAAAGAAATGGAGGAAACCCTCATCATGGATTCTAACGATCTGGAAAAAGAAAAAGGTATTACGATACTAGCTAAAAACACCGCTGTTTTCTATAAAGACACCAAAATCAACATCATTGATACGCCAGGGCACGCTGATTTCGGGGGTGAAGTCGAAAGAATCATCAACATGGCAAGCGGTGCAATACTTTTAGTTGACGCTGCCGAGGGTCCATTGACACAAACCAAATTTGTCCTCAAAGAAGCTATCGAAGCCAAACTCAAAATTATTCTCATCATTAATAAGATTGATAGGAAGGACGCCCGCCCAAGAGAAGTACTGCATGAAGTCGAAAATCTTTTCTTAGAGTTAGCGGCTGATGAACATTCGCTTCACTTTCGCACACTCTTTTCGGTAGGAAGAGATGGAAAAGCATTTCGCGAATTACCCGTTCATTATTCTCCTCAAACAAAAGGCGATCTTACTCCTTTATTTGATGCCATTCTTGCAGACGTACCCGATTCTGCCGTCAATCAGGATAAACCTTTCCAAATGTTAATTTCAACTTTAGACTACGATAACTATGTAGGCTAAATTTTTATAGTTAAAATGTCCATAGGAATACTCAACAAAACTGACAAAATTCCCTTGGTAG
>CAYJQQ010000175.1:0-2817 GCA_964372285.1 uncultured Gammaproteobacteria bacterium
AACCTGCGAACTTTTCTTTCGGCGCATTCGCCGACTCTGATTTCAACCGTAAATCCGAAGCCGCTGTTATTAAGGACTTTTTGGTCAACGAATATGGCGTACCGTCTGACCAAATCCTTACTGAGACGCTTTCGTCAACGACCCAGGAAAATGCCGAGTTCTTGAATATTCTGCTTCGCCGCCGGCCAATGTTCACTGGAAACGAAAGGATCTGTGTTCTCACGCTTCTCCCTCACATGGAAAGGGCTTTACCCGCTTTCAAAAAGGCAGGTATAAACGCAGAACCGTTATTTGCCGAGAGCGTGCTGGCCGAACATAGCTCGACTGGAATCGACCGCGTCTGCCAATACTATTCCACCGAGAAAAGTGGCAAACTGTGGCCAGTCGACAAGATTCGACAACTACTCGGAGAACAGCAGTCCCTTACCGAACTTATGACGGTTTAGGACTGCCGTCAATGCTAAAACCCAAAGCGCTCGGTTTGTTCTACGGAACGAACCGAGCGCTTTTTTCTTTTAGTTTTTGTAGTAGAATAGATGATATGGAAAATAAACCAAACATTTTAGTCAGCATTACGGGCAGAGAAGAAAAAGATTGGCAAGAAAAACTTAAAGAAATTGAAAAATTAAAAATAAAGGAAATTGCTTTATTTCTAGAAATTTTTGAAAAAGAGCAACGAAAAAAAATATATCAGGCTTTATTGAATTCAAATATAAAGAGCATTCCCCTAGTTCACATCAGGCATGATATGACAAAAGATGAACTAATTTTTTTGAGGAAAAATTATAAAACAAAGTATTTTACTATACATGAAAAAAATTTCGCGCAAAATAACTTGCCTCAATGGAAAGGTTTCTATAAAAATATTTACTTGGAGATGAATTTTGATAACTTTGTTTCGAAAAAGGTAACTGTTGAAAAAATTGGTGGTTTTTGCATAGACTTGGCGCATTTTAAAGTTGCCATAGAGAAACTAAGCAAGGATTTTGAATATGTATTTAAAAGAAAAGATAAAAGATTATTCTTATGCAATCACTTAAATGGTTATAATCGAGAAAAGAATATAGATATGCATACTATTTTTGCCTTCAAAAACTTTGATTACTTAAAAACACTTCCGAAATTCGTCTTCTCTAAAACTATCGCCCTTGAAACATTTAATCCCATCAAAAAGCAGGTCAAGTTTAAAGAATATCTAATCGACCTATTACAAGGCGTTTAAAAAAATCCGGCGAAAGCCGGATTTTTTAATTAACTGTTTAACACCTACTTAATGCCAAGTTTGTCTTTGACCCTTTGAACCACAGAATCAATGTGAACATCCACTTTGACGATATAGTCTGATTCACCCGCCGCTTCCAAAGCCCGGCTGATGTGCTCTGGGTCTTTCATATTAGTCAAAAAAATCATCTTTGGGCTTAATCCTTTTTCTTTTATCTTTTTGGCCATTTCTATCCCATCCATCTTAGGCAACAAAATATCTATTAAAATAAGGTCTGGGTTTTCTTTTTGGGCCATTTCTAGTCCATTTTCGCCGTCCTCTGCATAAACTAAACTCAACCCCTGACTCTCAAAAGTTTGTCGCAAAAACCACAAAAAATCCTTGTCATCTTCAACAATAAGGATTTTTTTTGTTGTGTCATTCATATTAACTTAAACCCCATTAGAAGTTAGAGTAAAAAATAATTTTATTTAAAATTATTTTTTACCTACTCATTGTAGTTTATATTATAAATTAATATTTTTAATTATTAAGGTTTTTCAATCTTATTCAAACTTCTAACGGGGCAAGTGTTTTTCTATTATTTCGACTATCTGCATTGGCGTAGTATTGGCTTTAACCAGAAATTCATCGGGCTTGGCATCTCCCAGTTCCTGGAAACCCACCCTCTCTTTGTTGGTTAGTATAAAAACGAGGACATCTTTTATCTGGCTACTATGTTTAATCGCTCTTAAAATTTCCAGTCCGTCCATATCAGGCAGGATTAAGTCCAACAGAAAAATATCTGGCTTTAATGTCGGGTCTTTTTCTATATCTTGTATTAAAGCCAAAGCCTCTTTGCCAGAAGAAATAGTCTGGAGGTCAAAATGGTGCTTATCCATAACCATTTTATAAATATCTAAAAGAACCGAATCGTCCTCCACCAAAACAATTTTTATCTTCTCTCTTTCCATAGATTTTATATAGTATCTTAAATATCTTGTTACTATACCCTATCTACTTTCTACTTAAAAGGGTCTGAAAGTTTATCTTGTGAACGATTTTTTAAAAAATCTTCTCTTGCCTGCCATTCCTGTAAAACAGACTCATATACATTTTTTTGGAAGGTAACTGAGGTATCGGCCGCCGTCAGATCAACTATCTCTACTGCGAGGACATACTTATAAAATAAGAATTCGGCGAATATTATCTCTAAAATAATTAAGATGAGAACAACTGAAAATGCATCTTTGCCTAACATCAAGAGGACCTTTTTAGACTCTGTTTTTAGAAAGTTCACCAATTGGAAATTTGAAAATAGTGCTTTGAAATCTTTTTTCATGCTATTTAGAAACAACGTTAACTAATAATCTGGCTTCCAACTCACCAGCTGGACTCGCCACTGCTCCTGGCTTTTCTACTCTTAGGCTTTGCACCCTAACCAAGTAGGGACCTTTTTCTAACGCTTCAGAAAATCTCACGATATTCAAAAAACCTCCTTTTGCGGCGATATCAAAAATGGTAACTGGCAGATTGTTGATCATTTCTTTTTTGGAAGACGGAATGATGTTAACCCCTAAATCAACATCTGAATCAGATGCAGATGTTTCTAAAAA
>CAYJQQ010000176.1:0-2813 GCA_964372285.1 uncultured Gammaproteobacteria bacterium
GGGTTTCCGAGATAATCCGCGAGATGTCGCGCTTAAAGTACGGCCGCCCAAGAGAACTGGTAGAGGCGGAAATATCGCAAAGGGCTAGGTTATAACTCACTCGCTTCTTTCAAAATAAGTTTTTAAAATTTCTTTTGCAATAGGGGCGGCAATATCTGATCCTTGACCGGACTCTTCAACCAAAACTGTGAGAGCGATCTCTGGAGTGTCAGACGGACCATCATAGGGCGCAAAGACCGTAAACCAAGCGTGCGGTAAAGTTTCTTTGGTTAAAGATTCGGCAGTACCGGTTTTGCAGGCGACCTTTGGTTTAAAATTGAAGAGCGGCCAACCTGTGCCACCTGATGAACAGGCTTGTCCCATGCCTTCACGGACGAGATCAAGAGTTTTTCTCGAAATGGGTAATTTCTTACATTTTTGATCTTTGATATTTTCGTCCAATGGACGATCAACCTTTGGTTGAGAACTTTGAACTTTTAATAGTTGCGGTTTACACAGATAGCCTCCATTTGCAAATACTGAAGTTGCCCGAGTAACCTGAAGCGGGGTTACGAGGAGATATCCTTGGCCGATTGAAAAGTTGTAAGTATCTCCTAGATACCATCTATCCTTTATTGTCTCCTCCTTCCAGAATGGCGAAGGGACGAGTCCATCTGTTTCATCTATCCCTATTCCTGTTTTTATTCCGTAGCCAAACGTCTCTGACCACTTCTTAATTTTTGGCGAAGTTAAAATATCACCCGTTCTATAAAAGAAGATATCATTTGATCTTCGGATGGCTTTCACCACATCTACCATTCCGTCGGTTTTTCCATACTGTAAAAAATACCAATTACCAAACGTAAGAGGACCGGCTTTTAAAATGCCCGTATCTTCAAAAACAGTTTTTTCATCTATTTTTTTCTCTTCTAAAGCGCCCGTAGCTAAGACGAGCTTAAAGATAGACCCGGGGGCATAAGCCCCTTCGGTGGCTCTATTAAATAGCGGTTTTTCTTCATCTTTTAGATATAAAGTAGTTATCTGTTCATTCTCGTTTTCAAATTCCTGGGGATTGAAAGATGGAGAGGAAGCAAGAATCATCACTTCTCCGGTCTGGGGTTTTATACCTACGATCGTTGCCTTTTTATCCTTGATCATTTCGTAAGCCTTATTTTGCAGTTCAAGATCTAAAGATAGCTGGATGGCTTCACCATCCTGGGGAGGGAAAAGCGAGAGGGTTCGGAGAAATTTTCCCTCGGCGTCAACTTCGATGAGTTTTTTTCCGCGCTTACCACGCAGCCGACACTCAAAGAGTTTTTCGACTCCTTTTTTGCCTACCTTATCACCAATTTTGACCTTGTAAAGACAAGGGTCATTTTTTATATCATCTTTGTCTGCTTTTTGGCGATAGCCGATAACATGAGCAATTGCTTCGTTAGCATCATAGAATCTTGGCGACTTTAGGCGTTCATTGTTTTTGTCTGCATCGGCTTCTTTATTTTCCGCGATGACAAATCCCTTCCTGTCTATAATTTTTCCCCGTTTAGGCTCGATCAACAGTTCTCGAATACGATTTTCTTCAGACAGCCGTCGATAGTAGTCACCCTTGACTATTGTTAACTGAAATAACCGCAGAATAAGTACCGAAAATAAGGCCAATATGATAAAAATATAGAGATAAAGAAAGATTTGGAAAGGGAGTCTCTTTGGCCCGACAAAATGTATTTTGCCAGATTCGCCTTTATGGAAAAGAGGAAGCTTGGTCATAGATAAGCATAGGGAAAGACTTTCTCAATTGGAATCAGACCATCTTTGTATGTTTTTTTGATATGGCGCTTTGCGTAATCTAGGATTTGTATTTCTTTTTCTGTTAGAAACTTAGTATTTTGCATCTTGCATATTTGAGATAATTTAAAACGTGCCTGTTCTAATTATAAATTAATACCCAAAAATTGCTTGGAATAAAAAGTCTATATTCTAATGACCAAGAAGGAACAACAAATTATCAACAAAATAAAATCTCTTATCAAAAAAAAGTTTGCAAAAGAGCCAACCGGCCACGACTGGTGGCATGTCGAGCGAGTCTGGAAGATGGCTAAGTATATTACAGAAAAAGAAGGAGTCGGAGTTGACATGTTTGTCGTTGAGGCGGCTGCGCTTCTTCATGATATTGCTGATTGGAAATTTCACCAAGGCGATGAAACAGTAGGTCCAAAAAAAGCAGCGGCTATACTCTCATCGCTTCAAGCACCCAAACAGACAGTATCCCACATAGCGCAGATTATAAAAAACATATCGTTTAAGGGCGCGTATGTTCCTTCGGTGATGAATACAATCGAGGGAAAAATTGTCCAAGACGCTGATCGTCTGGATGCTTTAGGGGCAATAGGCATAGCACGAGTTTTTGCTTATACCGGTCACAAAAATAAGCCGATATACGACCCCAATATAAAGCCAGTTATCCACAAAAGTTTCTCAAAATACAAAAAAAACACTACGGCGATAAACCATTTTCATGAAAAACTGCTTCTTTTAAAAGACAGGATGAATACTAAAACTGGAAAAAGAATCGCAAAATCAAAACATAGCTTTTTGAAGCTTTTTCTCAAACAATTTTATAAAGAATGGGGGAAGTTTAAAAATATGGAAAAGGATAAGCTTTCTCGATCGGAATCGCTTTAAGCACACCCTTATCATCAACGATTACTCTTAGAGGACGATGGTAAATGGCTATTTGCCGACATTCACCACACATATTGACAACAAAATATATATTACTTTTGGGTTCATATTTAACCGAGACAATCGTATCAAGATCTGAATAGCACACGTCT
>CAYJQQ010000177.1:0-2799 GCA_964372285.1 uncultured Gammaproteobacteria bacterium
TTGTGGCAGGCCGAGTTGATAATCGCAATGGAGAAATAAAAATAGTAGCCGACGATGTGCAAGAAATAATAACACCAAAAGAGGCTTAATTACCCTCTTTTAAAATATAATTTTTGAAAATGGAAAATAAAGTTTTAGATGACATCTTAGCCAAGCATTACTTTTTTAACCCAGATGAATACGGAAGAATTTATGTATTTATTGATTTTGGAAATGTAAGAGCTTGGGCAAAAGATTTGTGGAAAGAAGAAAATAAATATAGAATATCCATTGAAGTTGATATAAAAAAACTTGGGGAAATTTGTAATTTAATGAAACCCGAGAAGAAAAGATTTTATTATGGTTATTTTCATAAGAATGACGAATCAACTAATAATATAAAACACGACCAGTCTATATTAAGGATTGATAAAGCAAGAAAAAGTGGTTTTGAAGTAGAGGCAAAAGAAATTAAAATGATACCTCATTATAATGACGAAGGGAAATTTATAGGTAAAGTTCCTAAATGTAATTTTGATGTAGAAATTACTATGGACATGCTTCAAAAAATAGAAAAA
The DNA here is from genome assembly GCA_964372285.1 of uncultured Gammaproteobacteria bacterium. Lineage (GTDB taxonomy): Bacteria > Patescibacteriota > Microgenomatia > UBA1406 > GWC2-37-13 > 2-01-FULL-40-13. The sequence continues at coordinate 558 of CAYJQQ010000177.1, forward strand.
TATGATTCGGTTGTACTATTTTCTGGTGATAGTGATTTCGTAAAACTTTTAAGTTATCTAAAAAATAAAGGCAAGAAAGTTATAGTCATTTGTACCAGAAAAAGTATGAGTAAAGAATTAGACCAAATAAAAGACAAATTTATACCGGCAGAATCCTTGAAACATCTTTTAAGATACGATAACCAAAAAAACACTCCGCCCGTTAGGGCGGAGGAGTGATTACAATCCTAGTATCGTTTAGGCTACGACAATCTTACGATTGCATATTTAATATAGCAAAAAATAAATAAAAAAACAATGCCCTGTGGATAACTATTACTTCTGTAATAAAAAAATCCATTAAGGGCTTTTTTTATTTATACTTATGACCTATGTAAGTAAAACTCTTAAATTAGTAGATATTGTACTCATAATATTTTCTAACATCTCATATGTATCTTCATCGCTATATTTCAACTTTGACTCTCCTAAAGAATAGGCAAGAAAAGATACGGCATTAACTAAATCAGCATTATCTTTATATTCAATTAAAAATCTTTCATAGAATGGATGATCCATGTTCCACTGAATAATTGTTATTTTGCCTTGTTTTTCAGCTTCAAAAATAGGACCAGTAAGCCCGAAGCTGTGATTTTCAAACCTAGCTAAATGGGCTAAAGTAGGCCTTCCTCTTTTAATTACCTCTTCTTCAACTCTAGTTTTTGGTCTTTTTACAACTGGATTTATAGGAGTGGCTTTGCCTTTTTTATCAGGTTCAGCCTTATCAAGTAATTTATTTTTCTGAGAAATAATTTTTTCTGCTTCTGAAAAGTTTAAATCTTTAGCCTCTGATCGTCTAGTATCTTTTTTGTTTCTTGTAGAAAGTGTTTGTATTTGAGGCATAATATCATTTTGTAGCTTATCAATTATAGCTTGTATTGGTTTGATACTATGTTTTGTAAAGTTAACCCCCATAGCCAAATCTAATGTTCCAGAAAATAATATCTCTGCTCGTATGTTATTAAGGTGTGGATCTTTATTCCATATTCTTCCCAAATCATCTGCTCTTGATATTTGCCTATAATTCCTAAGGATATAAAACCCTTGATATGTTATACCAATTCTATATTTTTTCATTATACTTGGATCGAATTTTGGAAGTATATATATTTTTACCTCGAATGATTCCTTTTTGTCTGATCCATCAATTTTTATTTCATATTTTTCAGAACTATATAGTTCTGATTTTTTATTTTCAATTTCCGTAAGGATACCATCTGTCCACATAGGATCAACAATTTCGACTGAAGCATTATTAACTAATATTTTTCTGCCAGACCTTAAGAAATAACGATAAGTTTCTCCAATATCTTTTTTAAGAGAATCTCTAAACTCAATAAGCCCTGGTTTTGTTAATTTGTCACATTTTCTAAGAACCAAAACTGTACCAGAGTCTTCTAGCCCATTTAATCGAGCGAATTTAATTTCTTCAGAAGTTGATTTTTCTCTGTAAACATTAAAATTATTATTCTTCGCCATTTCATCAAGATCCATTATACTAGTAAGCATTGGTTTATCTTTTTGCTTGGTGAATACTTCAACCCTCTTTGCTATTGATATAGAAGCCGTGACCATTCCCATACCAAACCTACCAAGATCTGATTCTATATTTCTATGAGTTATAGATCCCAAACGAAGAGCTTGTGCCAAAGTCTCTTCATCCATGCCTATTCCATCGTCTGTTATAAGAATATAAGATTCTCTTTTAGAGTCTAAATTTATTTCAACGTTTATATTTATTGCATTAGCGTCTAATGAATTATCAATGAGGTCAGATATTGCGATATTATTATCGTAACCACTATATCTAAGAGATTCCATCAGTTTAGATGCATTTGGAGTATTCTCTTTATTGTATTTTATTGTGTCCATATTTTTTTATTTTACCTCGATAACCTTCGCCACCAAAGCTATTAATATTATTTTTAAATAAACAAAAAACAGAAAGAGTTCTGTTTCAAATAAAAAATTAAGATGTATTCATGTTTTTTTATTGCCTCGATAACACCCGAAGGTGCCACCAAAACTAATTAATTATATTATGAGTTTATTATATTCTTTAAAAATACTTTGTCAATGGTTTACTGATGAAAACCGACATGATAGAATATTGAAATAGTCTTAAATTTAAATTACATGGAAAATATTGAAAAAATTAGGCATTCGTTAGCGCATATTATGGCTCAAGCTGTTTTAGAGTTTT
>CAYJQQ010000178.1:0-2789 GCA_964372285.1 uncultured Gammaproteobacteria bacterium
TTCCGATCTGTCGCCTTCGGCTCCTCGCGATGACGCTACTGCTATTTTAAAAAAATTACAAAAAGAATTCAAAGAAGAAAGTAAGAAATACTTAAAACTAATGGACTCCTATAAATTCTCCCAAGCTTTAGGCTTAGTATACGAGTTTTTGTGGCATCGGTTTGCGGATTACTATATTGAAGAATTGAAAGAAGAGTTAAGAGCTGGTAAGATTAGAGTTCTTGATGAGTTGCAAAATGTATATTTTGAAAATATAAAGATGCTTCATCCCTTTATGCCGTTTGTAACCGAGGCGGTATGGAAAGTATTTAAGGGAGTGGACGATTCAATATTAAAAGAAAGATTATAAATTCAATCTAAATGTCATTCCGAGCAAAGCGAGGAATCTAGCGAAGCGCAATTACGTTATCACTAGATACTTCGGTCGCCGCGCTCCCTCAGGATGACGAGAGAGGGACTATGAAACGAACCTGGCAGCCAAAAAAGAAGAAAAGAATGCGAAAGCATGGTTTTTTGAAAAGAATGTCGACTCATGACGGAAGAAGAGTGTTGAAGCGAAGAAGAATAAAAGGAAGAAAGAGAATAACCATTTAACAGACGATAGAAGGTAGAAAATAGATGATAGATTTTGAAGATTGAAAATAGTTAGTAGAAATTCTATCTTCAAACCTCTATCTTCAAGATCAATCTTCTACCCTCGATCATCTATCGTCAAAAATTATGTTAGCACCAAATTTTTTTACAACCACATTTGTTTTTCCTATACTCAATTTATTAGTCTTTTTTTATAAAATTTTTCTTTTTCTAAAAATTCCAGGAGCCTTTGGTTTGGCAATTATTGCCCTGACGGCTTGTATCCGCTTAATTCTTCATCCTTTTTTCAACAAACAACTTGAAACGAGCAAAAAGATGCAAGATCTGAAGCCGCATCTGGATCGTCTATCTCATAAACATAAAGGTGATAAAAAAAGATTGCAAGAAGAACATATGAAGCTTTATCAAAAGGCAGGAATAAACCCGGCTGCAGGCTGTCTTTTCATGATTGTCCAGATACCGGTTTTTATCGCTTTATATAATACACTTTCTTTGTTTTTGCTTAATGGAAATGCAACAAAAATAATTGCGCAGATAAATAAGGTTGTCTACCACCCCATGCTAAAAATTCAAGCAATAGATCCCTGGTTTTTTGGCTTTAATTTGGCAGTTTCACCGGCAAAGTCGGGTCAATGGTATTATTATGCGTTACCCCTGATAACAGCTTTATTACAATACTTGCAGACACAGGCTATGACCCCGACTTCACCTCAAACTAAGTTCTCGGCAAGCTCGAACAATGATACTCTTCGAGCAAGCGAAGCCAAGTCTGACTTGGCGAACGCGCGTCGAGAAGAAAAGAAAAAAGAGGCAAGTGGTGACGACTTTCAAAAAGCCATGAATACACAGATGAAGTTTATCTTTCCTATTATGATCGGCTGGTTTTCTTATACTTTACCGGTTGGACTATCTTTGTACTGGAACATATTTTCGATTTTTAGTATAATGCAGTACAAGAAAATTAAAACTTGACGGTAGAAGGTAGAAAATAGAAGGTAGAATTTGAGGATAGAAAATAGATAATAGAATGAAATCTAACCTCAAACTTCTATCTTCAAGATCAACCTTCCACCCTCAATCGTCTATCGTCAAAATTCAAATATGGACAAAATTCAAACAATAAAAACAGAGACAGAAGAGCTTTTAAAGAAGATGATCGAAAAATTCGAGGTTGAAGTAACGTTAGAGGAAGATGTATATCATGTTGTTATTAAAACAGAAGAAGAGGCTCCCACTGTGATTGGCCGACACGGAGAAACTATACGCGCACTACAAAAGATATTAGAAGTTGTCTTGTATAAAAAATTAGGCGAGCCAATCGATCTTTTGCTGAACGTAAATGATTATAGAGAGAAACAAATAGAGCGACTCGAAGGTATTGCAAAAGACATAGCGGAGCGTGTCAAAAGCGAAAATCGAGAAGTACCGCTACGTTCTTTTTCTTCTTATGAACGAAAAATAATCCACGAATATATTGCCAAAAATTATCCGGACCTCACTTCCTACTCTGTCGGTGAAGGAAGAGACAGGCAGTTGATGGTGGCTCCAAAAAAAGAAGAAGAAAAAAGTGAGTAATACGAATGATGCTAATGAATATACGAATGCCACGAATATGCTAATCTTTCTTTAGATGGTAAAGATATTTTATCCAGAACTTTCATATACAATTACAGGAATTCTCTATAAAGCTCATAATGAATTAGGAAGATATTGTAGTGAAAAACAATATGCAGATTCAATTGAAAACTATTTAAAAAAATTTAAAAAAAAATATGAACGAGAAAAAGTTTTACCTATAGGTTTTGAGGGAGAGATGAAAGGAAGAAATAAAATAGATTTCCTTATTGGAGATTTAATTATATTGGAAATCAAAGCCAAAAAGATTGTGACTAAAGAAGATTATTTTCAGACGCGAAGATATTTATCTATGTTAAATAAAAAATTAGGAATAATCGCCAATTTTAGATCGATGTACCTTCATCCTAAAAGGATATTAAATCCAAACTCAAACGAATAGAATTAGTATATTTGCATCATTCGCATAAAGATTCGTAGCATTCGTATTATTTACATTTCCGTAGATCTGCATAGAATCTGCATATAAGCATTATTATTTAGTACAATGGAATTATATTACGAAATTGCAGTTGATGAGAAACATAGGTAACACTTCTGTATCAAAACGCCTCATCTTC
>CAYJQQ010000179.1:0-2781 GCA_964372285.1 uncultured Gammaproteobacteria bacterium
TCTTCGAGCGAAGTGAGCTTAAGCGAACGAAGTCGAGAAGTTTTATACGTTGATAGTTCTCGACTCGTCCCGATTTAATCGGGACTCGCTCGAACAATAGTTGTGTTACAGGTGCAAGTTTGGGTTTAGCAGCAGGTGCAATTATCAATTTGATTCTAGAATATCACGATATTCAAACAGACCTCACTCCCTATATAATTCCAGCTTTTACTTTTATTGGCGGTATTTGGCTTGCTTCAAAACAAAGATATAATCCCAATAAATCTTAAAACTGATAGTCTAACTTCGTATCTATAATATTAACCCCAAAAGAATTACTGCGGTACTTATGATGGCAAAGATTTTGCCAAAAGTAGCAACTCCCGCTGGAGGTATTTCCTTGACTTGAGCAACCGTTGTAACACCTTGGCCGGGAGTAGCTGTAGCTTTGACAAGCACAATTTCTGTCGGAGTCAGAGTATTAGCCGATTGGGCAGGAATTGAAGTAGAGGTTGGATTGGAAACAGTTGAACCAGAAGTCGGACGCGGGGTTGGGCTATTGTCAACGACTGTTACGGTCGGGGTAACCTTGGTTGTGACTGTTATTTCCGGAGTCGATGTAGGGGTTGGCTGCGAAAGAGTCGGAGTCGGTGTATTTGTCGGCTCTACTATTGTTGGCGTTGGTGTTTCTGTTGGTTGCGCTCTGGTCGGGGTCGGAGTAGGTGTATCGGTTGGTACGACTCCGCAGGCTTGGGGAAAGGCATAAAACCCTCCCACCCAGGTTGAGTTGGTATTACAGCTTTCATCCCATCCAGTGCCGTCGTCATCTTTCCCTTCCGCATCCTTGCCATCATCATCAGCTTTTTTTACCGCCTTTATTTTTAAGTCAATCTGCAAAGATCCGCACGCACCTGCCGTTTGCTCGGAGGAGGCCGCGATTGTCTTTTTCTCATTTGGTTCCAACAGAAATTCCTTGTCCTCTTTTATAGCTCCTTGTGAACAGGTTTGTTGATCGTTAAAAGAACAGGCGAACCAGCCGGAACTCAACTTTACTCTCTTTTTTATATTGCTTTTGTTTTCAAGCGGGACCTGGATTGAATATTTATTGCCTTCAATCTTTTCTGAACCTGATATCGGCGGACCTAATTTTATATCACAGGCAGTAGCTTCCCCGCTTAGATAGGCGGGAACTTGTCTTCGAATGGGCTTTTGAAGAACCAGATAATATCCAATCATTCCTACTCCGATCGTAAGAAAGACAACAAAGCTAATCAGCGCCTTATTTGAAAGAAAAAACGATTTTTTCTGCTGGTATAGCTTTGTTCTGTCAAGAGGAGTATAATTTGTTCCTTCTTCGGCCATATATCATTTCATTGTTACTGATTTTTTGCTAGAATGCAACTGGAATATTCCCATTTAACATGTAACATATAACATGTAAGAATAAAGTAATTCTTTTTTAATAAGTGCCTCAATTCAAATGTTACATGTTACGTGTAACATGTTATATGCAATCTGTCAAAGACATCCTAAAACGGTTTGATCCTTTAAAAGATAAATATATTTCACGCGAATTCCAAGCCTTTGGCGTACATCTTGCCCAAAAACTCCGCGATGAAAGGCGCAAAAGTCTCTACATCAAATTAGCTAAGACAGTCCACCGCCCGGTCCTCGAGGAAGCTTTACGCTACGTGATCGACTCAAACGCCAGAAATAAAGCCGCTCTTTTTATGTGGAAATTAGAGAAGTTGGGAGCATTTACTAAAAATAATCAAGAAACAAATTCCAAGAAACAAAAAAATTCCAAATAACAAATTATTAAATTTCAATATTTATTTTTTTGATATTTGAGCTTTGGGATTTATTTGTATCTTGCGGGTTGTTTCTTGGAATTTATCCCATATAAAATCATAAGGGTTTAGACTGTAATTGACACCCTTATATTTTATTTCAACTTTATCATTTGATACGTTATGAAGGGCTAAAATTCTATCTTCTTTTTCGCCTCGCAAAACTGCGAATATCCGCGGATCGAGCGCTAACACATCTTGTGTGACGTTGGGATGAAAAGCGGAAAATTCTTTTCTTCTTTTTATCAGTTCAGTCATTGCTTTAAAAACTCTCATCTCTTTACTATTTCTATCACCTAATTTAAGGTGAGACATAATTAAAGACTTTACTGTTCGAGCGAAATGAAGTGGAGTCGAGAACAATTGATTAATATTCTTCTCGACTTCGTTATCACTCCGCTTGGAGAATAATGACCCACCTTCACTTAATTTGGCGTCAATTTTTTCTAGGTTTAAATTAGTTCTGTTGAGATCACGTTTTACTCCTGTTTTATTAAAAAGATTGTAGTCATTTTCCTGACCAAAAAGCGAGAGGTAATAGACTGCCGGAATGCCTCTCAACGCGAATGCGACTGCATGGGAAGTAATAAATTTTCGCAGCTGCAGATCAAATGATTCTTTTATCTTGAGCGAAGTCGAAGGATTATTTAGCGCCGACCACCAAGTGATGTTCAATTCAACCACTGACTTGCCGCCATCCGGCAAAGTTCGATAAGACAACTTTCCACCATGCTCTTCCGCTTTTTGGTAAACATTTTTTAATTCCGAATCGGACAAAAAACCTCTAGCTCCATTGATGCCGATTCCATCGTGAACTGCTAAAATGTTAAAAAAAGTGCAGTCAACGGGATGTTCACTCATTCTTAAAGCTAATTCAATTAGATGCTGATTGTTTTGGGTATAAAAGGCGTCTAAAATTAAAGGCGGCAGAGCGAAATTATAGATAAGTTGC
>CAYJQQ010000180.1:0-2714 GCA_964372285.1 uncultured Gammaproteobacteria bacterium
AAAATCGGCATCGTAGGTCTTCCCAATGCAGGTAAATCCACACTTTTTAATGCTTTGGTGACAAAACCAAAAGCTGGAGTTGCAACGCATCCTTTTACAACGATTGATAAAAATATCGGTGTGGTTGAGGTTCCGGACGAGACGCTTTTTCAGCTTGCAAAAATAGAAAATATCGGAAAAGTTACTCCGGCGACTATAACTTTTGTTGATATAGCGGGTCTTATCAAAGGTGCTCATCAGGGTGAGGGGCTAGGAAACCAATTTTTGCACCACATCCGTGAAGTTGATCTAATTTTACACGTGGTCAGATTTTTTAAAAATGAAAACGTTCCTCACGTTCACTCCAAGATAGACCCAGAGGAAGACGTGACTATCGTAAACGAAGAGCTTCTTTTAGCAGATTTACAGACTTTGGAGAAAAGATTGGAAAAGGAGAAGGTGACTCCTGAAGAGCGTTCGGTTTTGAGAATAGTTATTGACAAGCTAGATCAAGGCGTCCCTGCATCTGAAGTAAAGTTAGAAGATAAAGAGACTAATTTTGTAAAAACCTTGAACCTCTTAAGTCTAAAAAAGCAATTATTGCTTGCCAATATCGACGAAGACGAGATAATGCAACCGCCAAAAAAAATAGCCGGCAGCGAAGTTCTATCTGTAAGCGCTCGATTTGAGGCGGACCTCAATGGTTATCCTTGGGTTGAACAACAAAAAATTCTCAAAGATTTAGGACTTAAAAAAACAGCCAAGGATCAGGTGATTAAAGCGGCCTATCAAGCCTTGGATAATATAACATTTTATACTATTGCAAAAAGAAAAGAGGCGCGCGCCTGGCCTTTAAGTAGAGGTTCGAGTGCCATCGAAGCGGCGGCAAAAATCCACACCGATTTTGCCAAGCACTTTATCAAAGCCGAGGCGATCAACGCGCAAGAATTAATAAAGATTGGCTCTTGGCATAAAGCTCATGAGGCAGGAAGGATTTTGCTACACGGGCGCGACTACATAGTAAAAGACCAAGATGTTTTAGAGTTTAAGGTGAGCGTTAGCTCATCCCGAACTTGATTTGGGATCCCGTTAATAAAAGATGCTGAACCAAGTTCAACATGACATGCAGAATTAATGAAAAATTTTCATTACCTAGACGGACGCTGGGTTACCACAGAAAATTTAAAAATATCGGCTTTTGATCTGTCAGTCGTTCGCGGCTTTGGCTGTTTTGATTTTTTGCGAACTTACGGCAATAAGCCCTTTCTTCTGGATGAACACATAGACCGTTTTTTTAGATCGGCAAAAATTTTAGGGTTAAAGATGCCTTTGACGCGGGATAAAATCATAAAAGTCATTTATACGGGAATAGAGAAAAACAACTTCGCTGAAACCAATATCAAAGTCATCTTAACCGGCGGAGTGAGCGTTGACTCAATTACCCCGGGCAAATCATCCTTTATCGCAATTTTTACGAAAGCCACAGACTGCCCAAGAGAGCACTATGAAAAAGGCGTGAAACTCATCACTATTCCTGCATCCCGAGTCCTTACTGAAATTAAATCACTCAACTATCTTTCGGCAGTGGTCGCGATGCAAAAAGCAAAAAAAGAAAAAGCAGAAGATGCCCTTCACGTGGATAAAGACGGGAAAATTTATGAGGCAACACGCTGTAATTTCTTTTCCGTGATAAAAAGTGCGCTAGTGACGCCTAAGGAAGAGATACTTTTGGGGATTACAAGAAAAGCTGTCATCCGACTCGCAAAAAAGTTAGGAATAAAAGTTAGAGAAAGAGATATTTATATGGGAGAGTTTAAGTATTTTCAAGAGGCTTTTATAACAGCCTCAAATAAAGAAGTCATGCCGGTTGTAAGGATCGATGACAGAATCGTCGGTAACGGCAAGGTTGGTCAAATGACGAAAAGGTTGATGGAAGAATTTAAAAAGCTTACTCACGGCTCCTGATCGATCTTCTTTAGGCGGCGAAAATATTTTTCTTGCCGGAGCGGTTCAGTAGTCAAAAAAATATCAACTAATTTTTTTGCTTTTTCAAAATCCATGTAATCTGCTGGGAGTGATAGAATGTTGATATGATCGCGCTCTCTTATATGTTTTACTTGATCCTCATTATAACCTAATCCGCAGTATATTCCCTTAAATCTATTTGCGGCTATACTTACTCCGTCTCCAGATCCACAGATGAGTAAGCCTAAAAACTCTTTTGTATTTTGTAGTACTGCCTTGGCTACCTTTTGGGCAAAATCAGGATAATCGTCTTCTGGATTGTATTCAAAAGCGCCCAGATCCTCGACGCGAATGTTTTTTTCTTGAATATATTCGATTAGCTTGTTTTTGAGTTCAGAGCCTCGGTGATCAGCACCGATAAAAATAGTCATGATTATATTGTAACACGTAACATGAAACATGTAACACAAGAACAAGTTGTATTTATTAAAATGTTACATGTTATATGTTTTATGTTAAATGAAAAATGTTCGACACCCATTGCCATTTAAATTTCAAGGCGTTAGCTGGAAGAATCGAGCAGGTTATAGACGATGCTAGAAAATTGGGAGTGACGAAAATTCTTGTTCCCGGAACGGATGTAGAAACTTCTCAAAAAGCAGTCGAGGTAGCGGAAAAATATGATAACGTCTATGCGGCAGTCGGGATTCATCCCCACCACATTTATCAATATCAAATATCAAATATCAAATATCAAAATTACAAATCAA
>CAYJQQ010000181.1:0-2706 GCA_964372285.1 uncultured Gammaproteobacteria bacterium
ATGTTATCCACAGGTGTTCGAAAGATTCTCGTGTATAATATTGGCTGTATATGCCGTCCTCAAGGCGTTTTTTTAAATCGTACAGTCAAAGCGCGCTGGTTTTTGTGTTTTTGGCGCTTTCATTGATAAGCTATGGCATTCTCAAATCCATAGACTTTGGTTTATCATGCACGGCCGATGGTGTCTGCACCTCTCTCGAAGCGGCTTTACGCAATCCGCAAAAGGTGAGCGTGCTTGATCTCTCTAATCAAAATCTGACTCAGTTTCCGCCGGAGACTGGCGATCTCAACAATCTGGCCGCCCTCATCCTTTCGGATAATAAAATCACTTCTTTGCCTTCTGATTTGAGTCATTTAAGCAATCTAGAAACTTTCAATCTGGCAAATAACAAATTAAGCTCGTTTCCCGAAGCCATTCTTTCTCTTATCAATTTACGGAAACTAGATCTTTCGGGCAATCCGCTTTCGGTTAGTTCCGCGCTTGAGAAAGCGCGGCTCTTGCCCAACCTCAAAGAGTTACATGTGGGGAAGTTTTTAGCAGCGGCGGCGGGTGAGGCGCCTCTTTCTCCTAATGTTTTAACAGATTCTTATCTTAAGATAAAGAGAGATATTCTAGATTATTATCCATCCGGAATTAACGATCTCTTTCGTCCTTCCGATGAATTTACATTGAGTCAGATTTTTTTTAATCCTATCTTTGGTTCTATGACAAGAGAACATCCGGTGCTGAAGGGGTTCTTAAATAGTTATGGGATGTATGGCGGATCGGGTGAGGTTTCTAATAGTATGATCGACGCGTTATTTACCTATACTACTCGAGTAAGAGGTCCTATAAGTATTACTCCAAACCCTGATATCGAGGCAACTATTAGGAGACTGGCAAAGGATCCCATAGTATATTCAGCACTTCTTCACTTCCTTGATAATGGAGGTTCCATCAGGTTAAATTATCTAGATACGTATGACTTCAGTTTTTTTCCTGCAATACTTGGAACTTTTGGACCTGTTATATCGGTAGGGGTGGATTATCTAAGGGATTATGATGCAGAAGATCTTGCCCAAATTTTCCCGCACGAACTTTCGCATTATATTTTACATGCGGCAGGAGCTGACCCTGACGTAAGCTTGATTGTCGGACTTTACGATGTGTTGCTTGGTCCCAATTCGGGTTCTTTTGTGAATTCTGCTATGAATATTTCGTCTCTTCGACGGTTTGCCAAAAGAGATGAGTATATAAATGATATTCTAGATAACTCTCGAATTAGGATTATTCAGAAGGCGCTGTCTGGAACACTTTCAATGCAAGATTTCACACGCATAACTGAATTTACACCAGCTGTTTTGACATATAAAAACTCATGGAGCGATTCATTCGCTAACTTCTATGTGCCATTTGTTCATGAACTTGTTCGCGGAGTCGATATTGGAGGGGGTCGCCATTTGGGAGTGAGATTATCTCTTCTTCCAGGACAGGTTTCTATATTTGAGGGGTTTGATCTTCTTACACATTCTGATTTAGCTAACAAAGGCCTTATGGTTAGTTTAAAAAAAATGGGTTTTGATATGTCCCCAGATGTTATGGAGACCGGGTTAATTATGAATTTTCTGCTGAAGAATAATTCGGATCCGGAACTGAAGCTGAAAACTAAAAGCGCTATATTTATAAACGACATTCGCTCTTTTGATGAGACACGCTTATATAAAACCTTACCAGCAAATGTGATGCAGTTTATCGTTGATAATCAATTCAAAATGAAGAAATATGCTGGATCAGCTTTTAGATTTAACACTCCCGACGGAGACTTCGAGCTTATCTTCCGCGAGAGACAGAAGAAAGATAAAGTGGACGGAGAAGAAAGAAGCGGGTATTTTTATGGAATAGAAAAACGAGGGGAGAAATTTGTTCATGTTTATCAGATAATGGCCGATTCTCTGGATGATGATGTGATGTTGTCATATTTGCTTTCTTCTCCCGTAGTGTCTCCACAACCCGAACTGCACCTGAAGGAAAAGACACAAGAACATATCGATAAGCTTAAACAGGATCCAGCGAGATATTATGGGAGTTTTACGAATGAAAGTTTCGAAGATATTTATTACCTTTCAGCAGTGAACGCTTCTGTTGTTCAGCAATTTATCCGATTAGCTGATAGTATAGTTAAAGATAGGAAAGCGACTTCAATAGATAATGCTTTCCAAGTTCCGCTTTTCAGAAAAATCGTTTTTGGTGATGCCTTAGCAAAACAAAATTTTCAAAAAGACGGTTTTCTTAAAATATTAACCAACATCCAGAATGATGATTCTGACTCTTCGGTCAATCGCACGGCTTTCGACATAATGGATGCCCTTATGAGTTGTGAATTTGAGAAATTTGTGCCAGAACGCGAAGCTTCCATCGAAGATATCAAAAAGATTCACCCGAATCTTAGAAGTCAATTTTGCAAGCTCAAGTTGGTAAAACCGTTAAAGGACCCAGTTGCTTTGTCGTCCGATATTGTCGATTTCACAAAACTCAATTATCTCGACATCTTTGAAAACAAGATAGAGAATTACTCCACGATTAAAAATCTCAAGATTATCGGCCGTCAAAGAGACAGTATGAATAAAGAGTCATCCGCTCTCGTACCTCTCACCCTCGACTTTTCAACCGCTAACATAGACGACACTAACTTTCCGTTCTCCCTTGCCGGCGCCAAAGGTCCCGGCA
>CAYJQQ010000182.1:0-2705 GCA_964372285.1 uncultured Gammaproteobacteria bacterium
GATCATCTTTCTCTCGACGCCTTTTAGCTCCAATGCCGACTCTAACGGATCGACAGAAATAAATTGACCTAATTAATCTAATTTCTAATTGACCTAAATAATTTGACAATTTGGAAATTGGGTTTTGATTAGATCAATTAGAGTACTTAGAAATTAGAAATTATTTTAGTATTTTTTCAGTTTCTTCAGCACTCCGATCATCTTTCTCTCGACGCCTTTTAGCTCCAATGCCGACTCTAACGGATCGACAACATTAACATACAATCCTGTTCCCAGCTCAAAGCCGGCACGGTGAACAAAACGTGGAATAATTCGAAGATACCAATTTTCCTTATGATAAAAATAGTAATTGTAGCCAAATAAAAGGTTGGAAAGAGTATGTTGTTGGTAAATATTAGACAGCTTTTTGAGCATTTTGACGAGAAGAACTGCCAGTTCATTTATTTCGACGTCAGCTATATCTCCAAAAAAAACTTCTCCCTTTCGAGGCGCGATCCATACTTCATAAGGCCACTGGGAAAAATCAGGGCAATAGACTTGGAATAATTTATTTTCTTCGACTATATTATTCAAGGGTTCCCTGACAAGCGTATCGAGATTTATCTGGCTGGGAATCACCACAAGTTGTGAGTGTGGATGAAGCAAAGATCCACCGGCGTGTTCTCCGTGATTGCAGAAGATCAAGACTTGACCCCTCTTTCTGTAGATATTATAGCGTTGACGATAAGCCGAAAGGATCAATACAACTTGCTCAAGAGGTAAGTTTTCTATATCTTTAACATGATCTGGAGAATGAATAATCACTTCGTGAATATCGGTTATCGAATACTTATTTGGTACAACTCTTACTTTCCATCCAGGTTTATTTGCTTCTCCTGCGCCTAAACGAAATACCTCCGGAGGAGTCTCTTCTTCGTGACCCAGGCAAAAGGGGCAGATATTTTTCTTATTGCCAGCATTTTTTGAGTGTTGTTCGGGTCTCCCCAAACGCTGGGGTGAAATGATGACCCAACGATGTGTCGAAATGTCAGGAACGTATTTACTCATGTAACTTGTAACTTGTAACTTGTAGCTTTTTTACACCCTTTTTAATATTCCCCAAAGCATTTTTCCTATTTCATCAGCTATGGCTATTCCTTTACATACTCTTCTTCTCTTAAATATTTTAATCTATAAGAAAAGTATAAAAGATATTTTGTTTCTTTCAATGATCCATAAGAAATTTCAAGAAAATTCTTTAAAACTGTTTTTCTTTGGCGAGCGAAACCTTCAATGTAGTTCAATATTATTGATAGCGCAGCTCTTCTTAATTGTGATGTAATTCCATACAGTTCTTCTTTTGGAAATCCTTTCGTTATCTGATAAATAAAATAAACAAATTCATCCATGTATTGTTTAAGATCTCTGTGAAATTTCGTTTGAATATTTTTTTCTGCCATATCATAATACTAACAGAAGTTGTAGAGTTAAAGGTTATAAGTTAAAGGTTGCAAGATGAAATTAATTGTAGGTCTTGGAAATCCTGGCGAGAAATATAAAAATAATAGACACAATGTCGGATATATGTTTGTTGATTATTTAGTCAACGAGTTAATGAGTTCACGAGTTAAAGAATTACAGGAAAAAAACATATTACATATTACATATTACATGTTACATGACTTAATTCTCGCCAAACCCCTTACCTTCATGAATCTTTCCGGCCATGCGGTAAAAAAATTAATTAACAATTATCAATTAACAATTAACAATTTAATAGTTCTTCACGACGATTTGGATATTCCGATAGGAAAATTTAAAATCCAAAAAGGCGTCGGTCCAAAACTTCACAACGGGATTGAATCAATAGAAAAAGCTTTAGGAAGAAAAGATTTTTGGAGAGTCAGACTTGGCGTCGACAATCGCACTAAAAATAATTGGATTGATGGGGAGTCTTACGTGCTACAGGATTTTTTACCTGAAGAAAAAAAAATTATCTGGGCTGTATTTCCTAAAATCGTAAATCGATTAAAAAAAGAGTTTTTGCCCAAAATTAAGCTCTGACAAAGTAGAGATTACATAAAATATCATAATACATGAGATTTTTAGACAAATTCATCACTCCCTCTTTAATGATGAAAGTTTTTATGAAAGACTGTTTTCATAGATGATAGTATTATAAATTATAAAAAACATTAAATACTATTCAAGTATTGTATGTTTTTGTAAAAGTTAAGGATCTTTGACAAAACTATATCAGTATAAATCTTCGTCAACCTGAACACATTCGACAACCTTAGTGCAAGCTGCGTGAAGGATCTATCCCGCCGTAGGCGGGAGTAATGATGCGCTTCGACAGGCACAGTATTGTACCTGTCTTCGCTAGATACTTCCCCTTCGACTTCGCGCAGGGTCAGAATGACATCTGTGTCAAGAAGAGTGAAATCATACATCTTTGATACGGCCGTTGTCAAGTTGTCACTGTATGATGACAGTAATACTTCAAGGGTTGGGGCTTTATAATAAATTAATCTTTACATATCTACTGTAGAAATTACAAAAATGGTGCAATGAGGTTTTTGGGAGTGTGAGAATTAGAATATACTTCGATAACTCAGATTTTACTCATTATATACCCGTCTAATCCTTCGACAAATTCAGAATTAGTCCAGAGCAAAGTCGAATGGACTAATCCGCTTTTTCGCTCTAACGAGCTGCAAATCGGA
>CAYJQQ010000183.1:0-2694 GCA_964372285.1 uncultured Gammaproteobacteria bacterium
TTGGTTTTGACCGAACAAGCGTCAAGGTCATTTTTGGAGGTATAATCTACCATTTCATTTATCTGTTTTGACGAAATTTCGACATCCGGATTTAAAAAAAGAAGCCACTCTCCTACCGCTTTTGTAATTCCTTGATTACAGGCAGATGAGTATCCTCTATTAAATTTGTTTTGGACAACTTCAAGTTCCGCGTAATCCTTTTTTAGCCAGTTGACGGATTTTTTTGAAGCGTTGTCTACGACGATTATCTGTGCTGTATTATATTTTGACAAAAGTACAAGTTGTTTTCTTAATGATTCAGGCGTATTCCAGTGAACTATAATAATAGATATATATTTTGTCTTCATTTATGAATGTTTCGATTAAACGTTTAATCGAAATAATTGTCGAATAAAATACAAATTAATTATAAAACCGGTAATTTCGGTAAAAAGCATCACCCAAGCAGCGGCAGATATCCCAGATATTGGAATCAGAATAATATTTAATGAAAGATTTAATACAGTGTTGAGTACTCCAAATGGTAAGAATTTTTTTAGATAACTGGAACTTTGAACAACGGCAGTTAAGGGCGCGTTTAAAAAAAACATAAACAAAACCAGTGAAAATATTTTTAAAGGAGTAACTGCCTGCTGGTAATTCTTACCGATTAATTCGATGATCAAAAAGTCAGAAGCGAAATATAATGCCAACATGGTAACTAATCCGGCTCCCGCCATCAAAACTGTAATTCGAATAAGAGAATTTAAACCGACTCCTTCCTTTTTAGCAGATAAGGGAAATAGATTTTGAAATAAAGCATTTGGGATCAGACTCAATGCTTCTAAATAACGATAGGCAGATCCGTATAGTCCCAAAGAGACACTCCCAGCGAGGTATTTAATAATTAAATGGTCGCCGCGAGCGTAAAAGTAAGAAGTGAAATTAAGAAGAGCAAAGCTAAAAGATTGTTTCAACCAATATAATGTCTGAAAAAAAGACGGCTTCTGGCTAAAACTTAATATTCGCCAAGGAAAAAGGATAATCAAGCTAGAAACAATCCCTATAAGATAGATAAAAAGAGCAGATTCCAAGTTGAAATTGTTATATAAGACTGTTAAACCCGCAAATATGACTATATTTCTGACAAGAATTTTTGCCGCAACCTTGATCGGCTGTTTCCTTTCAAGATAATATCCATCTATAATTGATAGCAATTCTTCAACGATCAGCGCCAGAAGAAAAAACAGCGAGTTTATGAATGAAAAACTACGGCTAATGATTAAAAATGCAGTTGCGATAGTCAAACTAACTAGAATAGTTAGTAAACGGCAATAAAATATTTTGTTGAAAAGTTTAATTTTATCTTCATGATCTGATTGTTTTTGATACCATTGGTTTAAACCAAAGTCGGTAAAAAAGTAAAAAAATTGAATCAGAGTAAAAAAAAGAATTAAATCGCCACAAAACGCAGGAGACAATTTGCGCGCTAGCAATAAAAAAATAATCAAAGTAGTTACTCGACCAAGAAAGAGGCTCAAGGCGTATAGACTTGATCGTTTGAATAAATCGGTTAGCATCGATATAATTATATCAGCGTTATAAATTTTCGTGTTTCATGGATAAAGCAGTTCATATCTGTACAGGAACATGCAGGGCCGAGATATCAGAAGAAGAATATAATAAGGGGTTGGTCAAATGCGGGGCGCAAGGCTGCACGCATTTTGGCCACGCTTTTGAAAAAAGGATTAAGTGTAATGAGTGCCAAGTGTATTATAAGCCCGGAGAAAAACATTTACATCTAGGTCGTGATCACTAATAATTTAACTAATATGATCGCGACACAAAGGGCTGTAACTATAAATAACTATGAAGTTATTTCTAGACGAGTCCTTAGCTCAATTTAAGAAAATTTAGGAAATGTAAAAGTTCGGTGAGAATGACCATCCGCTGATATTTGCGTTTTTCTTCAAAAAGCGATCGCTCTCCCCTTTCTTCGTTCTCTTTTTGTACTTTTGGATATGAAAAGTTCACTTCGACAGATTTTACTCTCACCCCTTTTTTTAACGCCATAACAATTGGGAAATATTGAGTAGCTGAATAGTCTTCATAGTCAAAGTACGAATTTAGATAGGCGCTTTTGGAAATTTTTATATGGTATTTTCTGGTAAAAAGTTTGAGGACTGGTTTTTTATTGGTTATGACTCGCGGACCAAAAAACAAATCGAAGTCTTCTCTTTCTTGTAGTAGGCTATGAGTGCGTAGAATCTCGTTGTAGAGTTTATTTCCTTCTATTTCTGATTCATACATATAAGCTGGGTAGGTTTTTTGAAATAGATCTGGGTTTCTTTTGGGGATAACTATATCTGCTTTATTTTCAAGAATTGGGGAGGTTAATTTATCGATTGAGTCAAGTAGGGAAGTTTTTTCGGCTTCGGTTGAGACGACGACTTTAACGTTTGGCAAGGTTGATGCCCTTTTTATAACTTGTCTTCTAGCAACAGATCTTTTTAGCGACCTTCTTTTAATGATTATTAATCCTGGAATTTTAGAGATAGTCTTACGAAATGTTTTTGCGCTTTTTCCATCAGCAACAACCAATTGACAGCCAAGCTTCGTGGCTTTCTTGAAAAACTCGATAGCGAGGTCTCCCCTCACTTTATCCGTATGCTTGATGCTGCGAAGTTTCCCTCTGTACCATTTTGGATAGTAAGT
>CAYJQQ010000184.1:0-2690 GCA_964372285.1 uncultured Gammaproteobacteria bacterium
AGATTTGAGAGAAATTTTCCGAACGAACTCGGATCGTTTAAATTTACTTGTTCTTGCCATGAGAAAGCCTTGATTTTCTCTTTTAGCTCGAACGAGAATAATTCGCCCATTTTTTTATCAAGATCGATTCTCTTGTTATACAGACAGTCCTTAAGCTCGTCTATCTTTTCGATTACCTCCTCGGCGTAGTCCTTGGTCTTAATAAGTCCCAAGAGGTAGGATAAATAAGATGATTTAATCATAAAATTTTCTACGAATTTACAAATTTTTACTAATTTACGAATTCGTATATTCGTACTTATTCGTAATTTTGTAGGATTATAAAAAGAACATTCCCTGCTCTTTTGCTTTTTCCAGAGCTTGCAATACTAATTTTCTATGATCTTTGGGCGATAGATTGATGCGAAGGAGATCTTTAGCCAACTGAATTACAATTTGGTCTATCTCCTGGTCTGCTTTCTCTAATTCACTTGTTCGGTAACGATCTATCTCCTCGACCGCCTTTGCCATGGATTTCATCATCTCTGTTTTTAGGCTGACTTTCGACTCCTCGAGCTGCCTTTTTACCTCATTTTCAATATTTTCTAAAGCTTGTTTCGACCTGATAAGCGATTGATTTTTTACTGATATTAATATGTTCTCGTAATCGAGGGTAAATTTTTTCGAGTGTTCTTGAATCATAAGAACATACTTATCGCTCAACTGTTTTAAAGAATTTTTAAAATCTTTATTTAAGTCTGATTTAAACAGTTGGGAATGGGTCAGAATTTCGTCGGCTTTTTGTTCGACTCTTTCAAGAATTTCTCGACTTTTTAGTTTTGCCTCTTCCAGGATTTGCTCGGCTCTTTTATGTGCGTCTGACTGGAGATTTTTCAGCTCGCCTAAGCGCTTATAATAAGTGTAATAAGCATATAGGGCGACGCTACCGAGCAAAATAAGGTCGGCAAAAAAAAGTAAAAACCAAAAATCTTGAGGGATTGACATATATAGGACTTACGCAAAATCTTACTGTTCGAGCTTGTCGAGAACTTCTAGACTCGTCCCGATTTAATCGGGACTCGCTCGAAGAATAACTGCGTAAGTCGTAATATATTAACTTTATATAGTTAAGATCAAAATTGCAACAAGAATTCCTGCCGCAATAATTGCAATGGTTACAAAGACGTTTAGAGCAATACCCAACTCTATAACTCGGGCAGCGAGGGGATTTCTTCCAAGCGCTTCCACCCCTCTTCCGGCGACCCTCCCAAATGCAACAAAGCCTAAAACGAAGGATAAAATAATAACTAAAGCTGCCATTAAGTAACGAAATACGGTAAGCGGTTCCTCTGTCCAAGCCAAAGCTGATAGATTTACTATATCAAATAAATTTCTTTGCAGAGTAGCCCTTGGGGCAGAATGGCGCATGACAATAACGGCTTGAATTGGTTTTAATTCTTTTGGATCATTGGAAGTAAAATTTTCCTGCGCTGTAGCGACAATAAAGCCTGATTTAGTAGCTTTCATTCCGACGCCTGGAATTGGAGATGAAGTTATTGGATCTCCTTTTACTATAGGACCGTTGATAGTTGAAACCAGCAGCTTGCCAGTTCCTGATGAAATTATAGGGTAATGTTTAACTTTATCATTTTGATTAACTGACTCGATAGAAATGGCTGCATTAAAAGCAACCACACCGATAGCTGACATATCGTAAGGTTTTTGGGTCAAAATAAATCCTTTTGACGTGGTTGAGACTATCGAACCGTTATTGACTTTTGAGTCGTTAATCGGAATCGTCTGGGCTACTCCCAAAATTGGGTCTTTCGCGATTACTGATATTTCTAAAGTCAGAAATAGAAATAAAGATATTAACAAAGATATTAGCAAATTTAAAAAAATAGAGTTCTTTTTCATATTATTCAGTATATTTGCGTTGTATCTCAATGTCAATCCCTATGCCAACATGTGTTATATTCTGTATTGTCGAGACAGAATTAACTGTAATTGTTGTATAAATGTTTTTAGCTAAATAAAGATCTGGACTGCAATTATCCTCTTGACATCCGACATAATTATACTCTAGACTGAAGTTATAGTTATATATAAACAATAATAAGAAATAAATGTTCGAAAAACTCATTCCTAACCTCGTAAATATAACAGATAAGCTCATAAAGGCTGCCTTCGGAACGGTGGCTACTGTCTTGGTAATTGTCTCATCTTTTACTGGTAAACATGGCTCTGTATCAAAGCAAAATTTAATAATTGATCAAAAAAGTTTAAAGGACCTGCGGATACTCGAGGAAACTAAAAGCGATCTTACCGGAGTAGTCAAGATAAATTTACCTGTGACTTTCAATGATTATCTTCTTGCTAAAAAAGACGCTACTTTTGAAGCGAGTCTAATTGCCAACAGAGTCGGCGTCAATACGGTTCCGACTTATGCACTTGACGTAAATGGTGATTTAAAGGTAAGTGACAGAGTCCTTCTGGGGACATTATCTTCTGATCCAACTGGTATTAATGGAGCAATTTACTATAACTCCGTAACAAATAAATTTAGATGTTTTGAAAATAGTCAGTGGATAGATTGTATCGGAGTTCCCTCTACTAGTGGAGGAACTGTGGCCGGCGCAACCGGATCTGTTGGTCAAACCGGAGCAACAGGAGCCAGCGGACCAACCGGTCCAACTGGCGCAACAGGCAGT
>CAYJQQ010000185.1:0-2644 GCA_964372285.1 uncultured Gammaproteobacteria bacterium
GAAAATCGAAAATTGAGAAGCGATCTGATCAAAAAAGGTAGAGAAAGAATTAAATCATTTTCCTGGCAAAAGTGTGCGCAACAAACTCTAAAAATTCTCACATCAATATGAATATAAGAATAATCGATGACTCATTTAACATGAATGTCTTCAATAAATTAGCTACTCATCCGCTCCAATCTTGGCAGTGGGGCGAAGCAAGACAAAAAATGGGGATAGAAGTGTTGAGAATAGGCGAATACTCAAAGAAGCAAATTACAAATGTGTTTCAGTTAACCCTGCACCCTATACCCTATACCCTATTTAAAATCGGCTATCTTCCACGATCCAACTTCCCTACTAACGAATCGTTAAAATTCCTTTACGATTATGCTAAGAAAAATAAGGTAATTTTTATTAAGATAGAGCCATACGAAGAAAAGTCAAAAGTCAAAAATCAAAAGTCAAAAATTTTAGAAATTGGAAATTGGAAATTGGAAATTGCTCAGTCTCCCCATCCACTATTTCCAAAGTGGACCCAAATTTTAGACCTTACTAAATCCGAAGACGAACTTTTAAAAAGCCTGCATCCTAAGACAAGATACAATATCAGACTTGCTCAAAAAAAAGGAGTCGTAGTTAAAGAAATGTCAAACGCTGAAGGCTTCAACATTTTCACAAAACTTTATTTTGAAACGTGCAAGCGGCAAAAATATTTTGGCCATAACTATCAGTATCATAAAGCAATCTGGGAAAACCTTAAAAATAGTATTTCCCATATTATTATAGCCTATCACCAAGATATTCCTTTAGCTGCTTATCAACTTTTTTATTTCAAGGAAACTCTTTATTATGTTTATGGTGGGACTTCAGAACTGCACAGAAATTTAATGGCTTCCAACCTGCTGATGTGGAAGACAATTTTACTTGGAAAAAAACTTAACGCTAAAAAATTAGATATGTGGGGATCGCTACCTCCTAATTATAACCAGAATGACCCTTGGGCAGGATTCACTAGATTCAAAGAAGGTTATGGAGGAAAATTTATCGAACTTGCCGGAAGTTATGATCTAATAATAAAACCTTTAGTTTATAAACTGTATAACTATGCTTCCAGTACAAGAAACATCTATTTACAGATGAAGCGAAGTTATATCAATTAGATTTTTGTAGTAAAGTAAAGTTTCTCCTTGCGATCATAGGAAATCCCTGATGATTTTTTGGGTAGACTAAGGCTACTTTAAGAACGTCGTCCATATGATCTACAAATATAAAATCTAGATCTTTAAGAACATAGGATGGGATATCTACCAAGTCCTTTTTATTATCTCTTGGTATGATAACCGTTTTTATACTCGCCCTGTGAGCAGCTATGACTTTTTCTTTTACGCCGCCAATCTCAAGTACTCTGCCGCGAAGCGTTATCTCTCCCGTCATCCCAGCATCGCGTCTGACAGGAATTTTTGTCAGAGCCGAGACCATAGCCGTAGTTATCGCTGTACCGGCAGAGGGCCCGTCTTTGGGAACTGCGCCTTCTGGTACGTGTACATGAACATCGATCTTGTGAAAGAACTCTTTGGTCAGACCGAAGAGATCCCAGCGGGCACGGATGTAAGACAGAGCTGCCTGACAGGACTCTTTCATTACCTCTCCTAAATGTCCTGTCAGTGTCAACCCGCCCTTACCCGGCATCACTGCAACTTCGATAAAAAGCACGTCTCCCCCTGCCTGCGTCCAAGCCAAGCCGGTCGAGATACCAACAGTGTCCTTTTCTTCGATCATCTGGGATGAATATTTATAAGGACCCAGATACTTAGAAATACCTGATATGCCTACCGTTTTAGTCGAAAATTTTTCTTCTATGATGTCTCGCCCAACTTTTCTAAAAATTGACGCAATTTGACGTTCAAGTTCTCGAACGCCGGCTTCTCGAGTATAACGTCGGATAATGGTGCGTAAGGCATTGTCCGTAATCTTTACCTCATCCTGTGACAAACTATGAGCTTCGAGCTGTTTTTTGATAAGATGATCTTTTGCAATGCTGAATTTCTCATCTTCGGTGTACCCCGGAAAGTGGATAACCTCTAACCTATCCAGAAGAGCATCAGGAACGGTGTCAAGTATATTGGCCGTAGTCAGAAAGAACACATCTGAAAGGTCGAAGGAAACTTCCAGATAATGATCGGAGAAGGAATGATTCTGTTCGGGATCCAGAGCCTCCAGTAAAGCGGCTGAAGGATCACCCCGATAATCCCTTCCAATTTTATCAATCTCGTCAAGCATAAAAACCGGATTTTTTGTTCCGGACTGTTTAATTCCTTGAATAATTCGACCAGGAAGTGCTCCAACATAGGTTCTTCTATGCCCGCGGATTTCTGCTTCGTCGCGAATTCCCCCTAAGGAAATCTTGATAAATTTCCTGCCTAATGCACGGGCAATGGATTTACCAAGCGATGTCTTTCCCACTCCCGGAGGTCCAACAAAACATAGAATAGTCGGTTGATGTTCTTTATTTTGTGCTTGCTGTTTGTCTTCTTTTCTTTTTTTCAACTCCATAACGGCTAAGTACTCTAAAATCCTCTCTTTGATTTTTTTAGCCCATAATGGTCTTCATTCAAAATTTTTTCCGCCAACTTGATGTCTACATTATTTGATGAAGCAATTG
>CAYJQQ010000186.1:0-2639 GCA_964372285.1 uncultured Gammaproteobacteria bacterium
TTGCTTTATGGATAAACCATCAAGTTACAGGCAAAATGCCTCAAGCCGACGCATTGCGGGATCAAATATATCCTAACCAAGGTCAAGCTATTGTCTGCATTATTGATCCGGAAGGAAATTTTTTCACTTATTATATATTAACCGATCTAAGCCTAATTAAGGGAGAATCGTATTGATGCAACAGCCCGCATATCACCGAAGCGGTGATATTTAGATTTAAAAAGGTTATGAAAAATAATCCTGACTTTTCAATTTTCTACTTTATAGATCATCACATAAGGAAAGGTTAAAACTTCTTTAAGAAAAGAATATTTTTTGATATCTTCCACTGATTTTTCTTTTTCCTGCGGGCCGTAGAAAACGTAGGAGATGTTTTCTTTCTTGAGAAAATTGAGAGCGTCTTGCTCGGACATTGTTCCTGAAAAAAATTGATTGACGTTGTTTGATCTTTGGTCAAAGAAAGGAGTCTCTGGATTGTGGCCAAGATAGACAAAGTTGCCGGAGTAGGCTGGAATATAGTTGCCGGCTGTGACTTGGGAAATTACGACTGAATTTCTCGAAGTATTTTTTTCCAGCCAGATTAAAGCTTGCCAAAAGTCTTTAAGCGGATACATTACCTGTGAAGGATAGGGTACAAGAGGCTGGACTGCCACGGCTCTTTGGTGGATGAAGTCGGTCTGGGCGCGGATGGAGAAGTAGGATTGGACCAGACCAAGTAATATAACCGCTACAACAATTATAACCGCTGCAAATTTTATTATTCTATTGTAGAGACGTCCCGACTGGACGTCTCTACCATTAATAATGTTTGAAAAAAAATACACTGATAATATTGCAAGTGGAATATGATTTGCCGTCTGGACAAAGCGAAGTTCAGATTGATAGGGGAATTTTTTAAATACGTAAATCGCCACGAAAGCTCCTAGTATCCAAGAAATAAGCGACAAATACTTTTGCTCTTTTTTTATCAAAGCAACGATAAGTCCTAATGAGCCTGTAAAGAAGATCGGCCCTAAAGCAAGTACATAGTCTTTAACATTTACCGGATATCGATTATTTTTATCAAAATCAACCAAAGATTTCCAGGGATAAGCGGTGGTAATATTGCGAAAATATAAGAGCGGTATAGAGGCAACGGCAAAAAGAATTGCCGTGTAGATAAAAAGTTTTATAAAGTAACCTATATTGCTCGGCCGTGTCATATAGGTTACTATCAGGTGGTAGATTGTCCAGGAGAATAAAAAAAGAATTCCGGCAGAGGGGTGAATGAAGAAGGAGAAGAATAATAAGACGCAAATTTTGAGAAAATTTGCGTCAATTTCCAATTTCCAATTTCCAATTTCCAAACAATAATTAAATTTCAAATTATCAAATGGCAAAAATGTTTTGGATTTTGGATTTTGGCTATTGAGATTTGTCCCTCGACTTTGCTCGGGATGGTGAGCTTGTCGAACCATTTGTTTCTTGTGAGTTGGGATTTGGGATTTGTAAAGCAATATCGACAAGATACTAGTTATGATATAGTTTAGTGTATAGTGCGGTATATAGCTTATCCGTTTCAGCACATCCATTTCTTGCCACCAGGACATATACATCCCGATCCAGGTTGATTCTTGATAGGTATAAAAAACCGGCCAGCTTGCGGCAAGAAGCGAGAGGAGAATTCCGACGGTATAACGCTTCGGAGTTTTTAGAAAAAAAATATTTAGATAGATTATCGTTAAAACCCAGAGGAAACTTAGCAGAGTTCGCAGAAGATGAAACGAAAGATCTGGTGTAAGACGAAGGATTGCTCCGACTTTGCCTGTCAGGAGGTAAAGCATCTGCAGAAAAACTCCCTTTTGGTTGGGATTGTTGTCGTACTTATCTACGACGCTCCATCTTCCTTCTGTTGCCTGTCTTATTTTGCTCAAGTAGACGTTATAGTCATAGGTATAGATATGCTCGCCCCAGAGCATTACTCGGTCTTTGGGCATAAGGTCAACCACCGAAGCCTCGTAGATATTGGGAATGTAGCTTGCAAAAAGAAATGTGAAGGCGATGATAAAAGTTAAGATAAGCCAAAGATTCCTAGAGAAAGCAAATTTCATAAACTTTTTCATTATACATGTGTTAATAGTCTGAAGGAAGAAGTGTTATAATTTTTTCATGTTAGATGAACAGGTTGGTGATAAAGACTTTGCAAATCGATATATAGAAGGTAAGCTTGAAGGGAAAACACCTCAAGGATTTATAAAGGATGCGGTAAAAGGACTACGAAAAGATATAAGTGCAGATCAGATAGAGCAACAAGGTCAAGCTGAGGGAATCGGAAGTGGTGATATAGCATATATTGTTCAGTTTTGGGTCGATCAAGGCGTTGTTAGAGTTGAAGACATTTCTGACACAACCTTCTTAGAATCTTTAGGATTGTCCCCTCAAGAAGCTCAAGTTTTTATACCCGAGACTCTACCTGCGATGCAAGAATTTATGAAGCAAGAACGTTTAAAAGAAATCGAAGAAAGGGAAACGCGTAACAGAGAATATGCTGGTCAATTTGTAAAAAATTGGAATCTTGAAAGACTTGATGAAATTGTAAATCATTATCTAAATAATCAAAAAAAGCTTGATAAAACAGATAGATATTGGGTTGACAACAT
>CAYJQQ010000187.1:0-2638 GCA_964372285.1 uncultured Gammaproteobacteria bacterium
CTGTTTCCGAATTATCCGCCTGAGGCGGATGCCCAGAAACAACATATCGACACTCCGCACCCCGAAGGGCGTCGGAGTTATTTATACTCCTTAAAAAGGAGGTGTTGAGCGTGAATTCTACACCACTCTCCCCGTCTTTCTATGATAACTTTAGTATTTTGGAGGAAGAACTTTCTGTGGGACTCGCATAATCAACGTGCCTGCCTTCCGCAATCGCCCGGTTGATATTTTCTATAAAATTATCTTCTTGGATTTTCGATTTCGTAAGAGCTTAATCCAAATAGGACGATATCTTATCCTGCAAAATCTTTTTGAAATTGCGCAGGTGCATGCTGTGGCCGGCCGGCAAGAATCGTTTCAGCTCACTACTGAAATTAATATCGCTGTCATTGAGCAACTTTAAAACTGTTTGCAAAGTAGTTTTTTCTTTCACCATTGGATAATTTCCAGAGAGTAGAAAATAATAATCGTAAAAATCTCTCGGTTTATGCCGGGACAGTAAAGCCTGTATTTTACCTTGAACAATCTTTTCCTTCGACAAATGAACTAAACTATAGGCTGTAACATAATCATTTTCAATAAGAGTTGTGGTGCCTTGATAGTCTTTACCATGACGCAATGAAATCTCTATTTGAACTGGGATTTTCAGGTTATAAAGATGAAATAAAGCTCTACCTAAATATCCGCCACTCGTAGACTTGCCCTCGCTCAGATCAACGTGAATTCCAGTCTGTTCTATGTTTACCAGTGTATTTGCAAATATCTCCTCGATTTCTCTTTGGGTTATATTCGAGCCTGTAAAGTCCAAGTCCTCCGAGTAGCGCGGACTGCGAAATACTATGCGAAGCGCGGTACCTCCTTTAAACAACAATTTTTCTGATCCTGATTCCTTATAAAGATATGACAAAAATAGATGCTCACAATACTCGCGCACCACGTTTTCCAAACTCGTCTGGGCTTGCTTAGTAAATTTTTCGAGGTTTTCTATATTCAACATAAATATCATCGACTAATTTTATCATTCCCCGTCTCTTAAATAATTTTGTGTAATTAACTAGTTTAGCCCTATTTATATTTTTAAGTTCCAAACGGTCATTTAATGAAACTCTTTTCAAGTCTACAAAATAAAGATAATCAGCTAAGGACTTTTCGGCTTCAGCAAACAAAACCTTATCTCTTCCAATTTGCTCCAGGCTATAACCAGTATAGGCTTCTCTCTTTATGCGCTGATAGCTAAAAATACCCATCGGCGTATCAAACTCTCTTGTAGGTTTTGTGGTGATAGATGTTATTCCATAAACTGTTTCAGGAATTATATGATAATGCGATAAAGCTCTTTCCAAAGAAATATAGGAAGGTTGATAAAGCTTATTGGCAACCAGGTCGTGGGACGGATGACTGTCTTTTAACATATAAAAACCGTTGCGAAGCTTTACAAACAAACCGCTATCTGCATTATGGGAAATAAACACCGAGGCTATTTCTTGGGGCACGTTAAAAACGCCTCTGAACTCTTTTGGAGTAAACACCTCTAAACCCAGGGATTTAAGCTTTTCCTCTATTTCTAAACGTTTCAGTTTCTTAATCATATTGTTAAAAAAATGAATTGACTATATAGCCATAATAACATACCTTTTTTGCTAATGCAAGAATCGCGCAATAAATGCGCAACAAAAAATCGCCTCATCGGCGGGCTTGCCCCCGTATCACGTACGGGATAAGTTTAGCAACTGAATAGTGACCCCGTCATTCGACGGGGCAAGCCCCAAATAATTCAGAGCTTGCAGGAAAATTAGACGCGCCAATTGTTTTCACATTTCCGATCCGCCTAAGGCGGACCAGAAACGATCGACATCCAGCTCTTTGGATGAAATCCAAAGGGCTGGATTATTTAATCTCCTTAGAAAGGAGGTGATCCATCGACAGGTTCCCCTACCGATGCCTTGTTACGACTTCACCCCAGTCATGGGTCTTAGCTTGGGCCTCCTTGCGGAGAACTTCAGCTACTACTCACTTCCATGGTGTGACGGGCGGATTGCGATAGTTTAGGTTACTTCGCGTTCCCACGTAGCGAGCGGATTTCCCGCACTACGCGAGTCCGTTGGTTCATCTGCTGTTCAGATTAATCGGATAATCGGAATAATTGGATTTCTGATTTTCCGACTTTTGATTCTCTGATCATGCAGAAACCTTTGGTTTCGTCCTTCGTCCGACCTGGGTCGGACTACTATGACTCAGCTGACTTCCCTTACTTTTTACCAATCTTGGTAACTTAACCCCTGCCTTCATAAATAGGTATATAAGGTTATTATACCGACTTTATAAAGAAAAGTAAGGGATCTCCCTGGGTAACTATTAACCCTTTTCCAGACATCGTGATCGAGGTTGGTGGCAATGCTTCCCCACGACACACCGAATGGGTCGCATCCCTCTTTGATTGATCACGCTGCCTTTTGCTACTAGGGTCCTTCGGTCTTATCCTCGCGGCGTAAGACCTACCCGTTCGCTACACTCCGACGTTTCCATCGGAAGAGCTGATTTTAACAGCTTAGCGTTAATAGCAGCCAGGCGCCTTTATTAAAAGTGTGTACAAAATCTGAGAACGTATTCACCGTGGCGAGGCTGATCCACGGTTACT
>CAYJQQ010000188.1:0-2625 GCA_964372285.1 uncultured Gammaproteobacteria bacterium
TCACTAGTAGAAGTTTTGAGACATAGCCTTCAGGACTGTCTCACTTGTCTCATTTAGCCTTGGATGTGAGACACGACTATAGCGACGGAAGGGGTCTTGACCGGCCTGCTCAGCAAGCACGGGCAGCCATGTAACCGTACCCTCAACATTCACGCCCTCAAATCGCCAATAGTGAAGCTGAGGTTCCAAAAGTGTCCGTGTTCTATGCCGAACCGTGATTCTCTCCCTAGCCTCGAAATTCAAACATATCTATCGGGTAAAAAACTCAACTTAATGGTTATCAATCACAGTGTTTTCGGGCATTTTATGAAAGTCTGTAAAAAGTTTTTTGTAAAGCATTAGATATTCTTTAGCATTTTTCTTCCAAGAAAAGTCAGTAGCCAGCGCGTGCTTGACCATAGCTTCGTAAGCAGTCTTTTCGTTTTTCCACATATCAACTGCCTTTATAACTTTTTTTTCCAAATCTTCCGAGCCATAACCCGCATACAAAAATCCGTTGTAGCCTTCTTTTATAGAATCTTTTAACCCTCCGGTTTTATGAGCAATTGGGATTGTGCCAAAAAGCATGGCAATCATTTGGATAAGACCACAGGGTTCGTATTTGGATGGAATAACAATAAAGTCAGATGCTGCGTATATCTGATGGGCGAGGGTATCGTCAAAACGGAAATTACAGGAAATATATTTTGGATAAAACGTGGATAGCCATTGGAATCTTTCTTCCCAGTTTTTTTCTCCGCTTCCTAAAATTACGAATTGAAATTTAGTCTGGTCGATTCTTCTTAACATTCTGTGCAAAATATCCAACCCTTTTTGTTCTTCAGAAAGTCTTCCTATAAAACAAAGCATTGGAATATCTTTTACAACTTTTAGTCCAAGTTTCTTTTGCAGGAACTCCTTGTCCAGGGCTTTACCCTCTTTCCAATCATAATATTCTATTTTTTCGCCAATGCGTTTTTCCGATGGCCCATAAGGAAATTTTACTGCAGGGTCGTGGGTTGTGTTGCGCCAGTCGATGTCGATTCCGTTAAGAATTCCGTAGATCTGTCCCTCTCTCCCTTTTAGAATGTCATTGAGTCCATAGCCGAATTCCTCGGTAAGAATTTCTTTTGCGTATGTCGGACTAACTGTTGTAATAATATCAGCATGAGCAATTGCTTCAAGTAAAAAATTAATTTGCTTACTTTTAATTTCCCATCGAAGCGTTTTACAAAGTGAGGGATCTAAACCCATTTGTTTAACAATATTTACAGATGTTTTTCCCTGGTACGCCAAATTGTGAATCGTCAGCATAATTTTAATTGGTAGTTTTTCATTTTTAACCAAAAGGGGAATAAGCCCGCAGTGCTGGTCGTTTACGTGGATAATATCCGGTTTCCAATTTAAAATATTGCTTTTTACAATTTCTACAACTGCCTTATCAAAAAATCCCCAAGTTTCCATTGGAGTAACTTTGTCCAAATACTTTTTGTTTTTTAAAAAATACGAGGCGACCTTTGTATAAGGGTGGATGGTTTCCCATACCTCTACTCTAACTTTTTTGCCTCCGAATAAAAATTCGCACACCCCTATTTTTGTTTTTTTATTTCTGCCCATTTTAACAACTTTGTAGTAGGGGATCATAACTCGGATATCAACATTTAATGTTTTTAGTGCTCCAGGGAGGGAACGTGCAACATCACCAAGTCCTCCAAATTTAAAAAAAGGATCGTGTTCCCAAACAGTAAAAAGTACATTCATATTTGTTCCAAAAAAGTTAAAGCTATGCCTTTTTTATTTGCCTGGAAATTTACAAGCTTACGATTCAAATCGCTATTTACATGAAGTGTATCTTGGAAATGTTTATAGAGTTCTTCTCTCGCGGAGTTTTGAGTACTAGAGTGATTAACATTTAGCATAAATATTAAGCCTGAATTATTGCAATTATAGCAGAATATAGAGGACACATCTCGCTAATGTAACAACAAAATATGCATCTCGATGAGTCCGTGGTCTAGAGTAGAAATCTCTGTTTTACAACCAAAAACCTGCTATCCAGCGTTTTGAGAGTACGAATAACGAGAGTCCGGTACTATACATGCACGTGCTTGCTGACAATGATACACCCCAACCGTAGCCTCAACTTCCAGTAATATTGCGATGCTTTTAGGATTTAAGCTTGTGCGTTTAGTGAAGAGGTAACTGTGTAGTTTTTTATATACAACTGCTTTCCGAAAGACATAACCAGATCTCTTTTTTCTTGAACCGTTCCGTTGTATAAAATATACCTTGCAAAATTTACTCCATCCAATGGTCTACTGTTTGGGTTAATATCCTGTTCGTAAAGGATTTCTTCCCTTCCTCGCTTTTTTTGGCAAGCTCTATTAAGCGCTTCTTTAAGCTTTTTTGGCCGTCGTTGGTGATAAAATTGCTCATATTTTAATTATTTGTTGATTAGTTTCAAAAGATCTTCTTCTTTATAGCGTCTATCACCGCGTTTGCTGATTATAATTGCTTTAAGTTTACCGCTTCTGTCCCATCTCCGGAGAGTTTCCGGATTAACACTTAGTATTTCGGCTGCCTCTCGAATTTTTAGGAGCTTGTGTAATTTTTTGGCCATGGTTTGAATTAGACTAAATTATACAC
>CAYJQQ010000189.1:0-2624 GCA_964372285.1 uncultured Gammaproteobacteria bacterium
TCAATATCCAAATACTCCGGCTGATAATATTCCGCATCCAGCCGTAAACCGCCTTCAAGTTGTGATTTCTTGATGATGGAATAGGTAATCATATAAGCTGGAACAATTATTTGATACAAAACACGATATATGGAATCACGCCTTTGTAAAACAAAACCTTTTTATAGTCTTTTTTGTTTTTAATATTTTGATTTTTAGGACATAGAAAAACATCTATTTTTAACTCTCTGGTATTTGATGTAAGTTTGTATAGAACATAGTTGTCTTTAATTTTCTTTCGTGTATAAATATTCTCGTCTAAAAATTCGGCAATATTTTTGTATTGAAACCCCACAATATGAAAGGGTACGCCTAATTGCTTTACGGGTGGACCCAATGAACACCCTCCTCTATAGCCTCTATGCTCTCTCCATCTCCTCCATCCTAGCTTTTTTGCTATATCCATATAAGCTTCGTCTTTCCAATTTAGTGGCGCATTTAGATCTTGAAAATGTGTATGACCATTCCCATGATAAGTAGTTTTCATTCTATGTTTTTTTGATCTATCAAATACAACATGATCTAAGTTCTTACCATTTCGTTTTATATGAATAACAGGAACGCTTACTCCTTTATATTCAAGTACTAAAAAAATATCTTTCCACACCATATCTTATTTCCAAAAACTAAACTTTTGTTCTTTGGCAAATTTGACGAACGCCTCAGCGATTTCGTCTAGGTCATGGTCAATAATCAAATTACCTTCATTATCTTTAATAAAATTTGCGTTTTTATCTTTTAGATAAACATATTCGCCCGAACTGTTTTTGCCCGATTTTTTACTAGCTGCCATAAAAATTGGATAATCTTTTTTATAAGGACAAAGTGGTCCCTGTTTTGGGTCATCGTTCCATTTTTGAAGGAAAAGAAGACTGGTTTTAGTACCTGCTCCTTTTGCCGGCGCCGGCAATTTAAAAGTATTATTATCAAGCCCGACCACTGCTAAGATTCGCGCTTTTTCAATCAGCCAAAGCCGAATATGTTCGGTATTAGTATTGTTAAGTTTTCCTTGCGGTAAAACAATTGCCATTCTTCCACCTGGCTTAATAAAGTTTAAATTCCGTTCAATAAATAAAAGGTCTCTTTCTGTTTTATCCGGATATTTGCCTTTTTTATTTTTGGTGAGCTCGTACTGCTGAATAAGTAACGGATCGTGTATCTCACCGGCAAAGGGCGGATTGGTAAGCAAAACATCATAATTAAAATATTTAAATGTATTTTGATTTTCCTCATTTTTTCGATAATCAGAAAATTGTCTTAATAATTTTTTCAGTTTTTTCCTCGCATCTAATTTTTCTCCTGTTTCTTCAATCCAACTGGAAGGATCCAAACTATTCAACTTAAAAATATTCGATGAACCATCACCGGCAATTGTCATTAGCGCGCGAGAAATTTTGTGCATCATCTCTTCAAAATCAATCCCGTAAATATATTTCTTCGCATAATCTATTTTTTTATTTTCTGTCTCTTTATCTAAATAGTTATTCCAAACCCAACGCATCGCTTCCAATAAAAAGCCTCCCGAACCGCAAGCCGTATCAATCACATATTCATCTAATTTAGGATTGAACATTTTGACCGCAGTTTTAACAACATGACGCGGCGTAAAATACTGGCCTTTTTGAGCTTTAGCCACATCAGGAAGTAAAAACTCAAAAGCCTCATCAGCAATCCGTGTATTTTTATTCAGTATCGCGATGCCCTGAAGTCTAGAAACGCAAGTTCTTAAAAGCGGAGGAGAAAGTTTAATTCTGTCCGATGACTCAAACACTCCCTCCCATTTTTCTTTGGCATTATCGAATAAAACCGATATTTCATCCAATGTCTGTTTATCATCAAAATATACTTTAAATTTTACTTCTCTATCTGTTCTATCTCTAGCTTCTATTTCATCAAATATCTTCGCGTAAATAAGCTTAAAAACCTCATTAAACATCGATTCGCCAGTGCCGGCGAAAACGAGTTCTTGCAAAATTTTTAATATTTCTGTTAAATCATAATCTCTCTTTAAATCAGTTAGAACAAGCCTTTTCTTTTTTAAATCATCAACTGACTCGCCATTTTTAGGAATATCAGAGAGATATTCATATTCTCTACTTGGGTGTAATCTATAAAGAACCTGCGA
Organism: uncultured Gammaproteobacteria bacterium; assembly: GCA_964372285.1. GTDB lineage: Bacteria > Patescibacteriota > Microgenomatia > UBA1406 > GWC2-37-13 > 2-01-FULL-40-13. The sequence goes on from CAYJQQ010000189.1 coordinate 2,165, forward strand.
AACCTGACCATTTGTCCAAACAGCAATTAAAGCCCCCATGGAACTAGAATATGCCTTAACCTGAGCTAACCCTTTCCTCTCATCTGGCTTTTTAGTTTCAATAACTATAAAAGGTGAAATTTTATCTTTGTGGTAAACAACTATATCAGCATCTTTAATTCTTATTTCTCTTCCAAAATAAACATTTTCTTCAACTTTAATTTGATCAATATGATAACCGTAATCAGTAATAAGTTTGAAAATCCAAAGTTGACGAATTATTTCTTCCGGCTTACCGATATTCTTATTTTTATCATAAACTAAAATATCTTTATCGCGTTTTAGACAATGAATGTAAAATCGTCCAGATTCTTTTTCAAAAATATTTAACACTTCATCAATTTTTTTAACAGCAAATTCTTTAAGGCCGTATTTAACTTGAGGGTCTTTAAAAATCGCGTCCAAAATCTCGCGCGTGGTT
>CAYJQQ010000190.1:0-2576 GCA_964372285.1 uncultured Gammaproteobacteria bacterium
TTTTCCCTTTTCAACTGTTCTTGCAGCTTTTTTCTTTGCCATAATTAGTTTTGAAACGTAAAACATAAAACATTTTTAATCTGTTTCATGTTTCAAGTTTCATTTTTTATTTTTTTTCTTCCGCCGGTTTTACTCCGGTTACTCCCGTCTTTTGTTGTTCCATCTTTGCCCAGGTTTCTTTACGTAAAGCTCCCACGGTTTTCCTCTTGCCTCTTTTGGTGCGAGCATTTGAACGCGTCCTCTGGCCTCTGACAGGCAGGTTTCTGACGTGCCTTAACCCCCTGTAACTTCCCATTTCTCTCAATCTTTTAATATCACCCGTAATCTTTTCTCTTAAATCTCCTTCAACCTTGTAATTTTTTTCTATGTTTTCAATTATTTTTTTTATTTCTGCATCTGTCAAATCTTTAAGTTGCTTATTTTTATCAACCATTGTCTGCTTTAAAATTTTTTTAGAATTGGACCAGCCTATGCCATACAATAACGTCAAGGCATACTGAACTCTTTTATCGTCCGGCAACTGAACACCAAGCAATCTAACCATAGATTAATAATTTCTAATATCTAATTCCTAATTACTAATAAATAAGCAATAGATTTGATATTTTGTAATCTGAAAATTGTAAATTGTTTGGAAATTGGGAATTGGTAATTCGGATTCATTGTCATCCTTGACGCTGTTTGTGTTTTGGATTTACACAAACAATATATAATCTTCCTTTTCTTTTAACTAGTTTACACTTGGGACAAATTTTTTTAATTGACGCTTGAACATGCATAGCTAAGAATTTCTAATATCTAATTCCTAATTTCTAATGATTTTCTAATTTTTAAATTAAAATATTAAATAATTTATTGGAAATTAGATATTGGGAATTGGAAATTTTTATAACCTGTATACTATTCTTCCTCTATTTAAATCGTAGGGCGTTAATTCCAACCGAACCCGATCTCCTGGCAATATTTTAATATAATTTTTTCTCATCTTACCAGATAGATAGCATAAAATAATTTTTTCCGAATTATCTAATTTTACTTTAAAAAGGGTATTGGGAAGGTTTTCGACTACGCTTCCTTCCAATAATACGACATTGCTTTTCATAAGCTTATTATTTTATCATATATCAGGTCAAAATGATCGTATTTATATCAGTAACTGCCAGGGTATGTTCAAAACAGGCCGACAGGCTTTTATCTTCTGTTCGGATCGACCAATCGTCGTTGGGCTCATGCACCATTACACCGCTTCCCATCGCATAGATCACTTCTATCGCAACAGTAAGCCCTGCTCTGATCATCGGCGTTTTATTAACCGGCTGATCAAGAAATCCGGGAATATTTGGATCTTCGTGAAGTTCTCTTCCAATCCCATGTCCTGTCAACTCCTTAACTATCGAGTATCCCGCCCCTTCTATTTCTTTTTGAATTGATTGAGAAATCTCGCCCAATCTGCTACCTATTTTTAATTTTTTTATCGCTTGTTCTAAAGTTTTTTTACCGGTCTCTAAAAATCTCGTAGTTTCTTCACTGATTTTCCCGATCGCTATTGTATCTGCAAAATCCGTATGAAATCCCTTGTAATACATTCCTACGTCGACTGTTAAAATATCTCCCTCTTTTAAAACTCTGCCCGAAGGTGCAGTATGGACAATCTGTTCATTGACCGGTAAACAAGTACTCCAAAAATAGCCTTTTACCTTCTTAAAAGACGGCTCTCCTCCCATGCTTCTGATCAGTTTTTTTGCTTCGGTATCAATGTGCTCGGTTGTCATACCTATCTCAATTTTCGCTAAAAGTTCTTTTACAACCTCTCTCAACTTTTTACCGCCTTCCTTCATTTGCACGATTTCTTCTTTTGTTTTATATTTAATCATCTTCAAGAGAAATAAACTTCTCTGTGAACTTGTTCTAACTTATCGTGATATTCATCTTTTGAGAAATTGTTTTTCACTAAAAAATCTGCATTTGCAATTGTTGGACCCATGTTTGTCCCAATAAGCTCATTAATATCTCGTTCTTCTCCAAACATATCTTTACCGCGATATCTTCTTTCCGATATTCTCTTGTATCTTAAATTCTTATCTGCAAATATTGCAAGAATGAATATTTTTATTTGAGGAAACTTATCTTTTAAGTAAATATACTCTTCCCAGGATCGCATACCTTCTATTACAGTGATTAGATTTTTTTTAAGAGCCTCTTCAACCATTTTCTGACCCATTATTGCAAACGCCGCTTTTCCATATTTCTTCCTCCATCCTTCCCTTAACCTTTTATGCGTAATCTCATCATGTTTCAATCCTTGTTTGTCAATATAATCATTAAGAATGTCGCCGAATGAAACAACCGGGAGTCCTTTTTTGGCAAAAAAGTGAGCAGCTTCAGTTTTTCCAGACCCTGGCATTCCAACAATTGCTAGAATAATTTTTTGTTTCCTTGCCCAAGCCTTAATTTGATTTCTAATCAGTTGTTTTCCCAAACTCCTTAATATTTCCTTATTAACCTCCTTGATAGAAGTAGTCCCCTCGATGGTTGCTAATTTTCCTTGTTTCTCAAAATAGTTTAAAACCGGTTTT
>CAYJQQ010000191.1:0-2571 GCA_964372285.1 uncultured Gammaproteobacteria bacterium
GACTTAAAGGCAACGATTTTGGATTTGTTCGGTCTGGCTTCGGGAACGAAAAACGGAATAGAAGTTAAAAAAAATCTGGAAGACAGATTCGGAACGATTGAACCTGGATTATTACCTTTGTCAGAAGATAAGCCAGAATGAAATTCAAAAAGCAAAAATCAAAAGTCAAAACTACAACTCAAAACTAAAAACTTTTGATTTTTAAGTTGCAGTTTTGCGTTTTGACTTTTAAGTTTTAAGTTTATTTTATGCCAGAGATCGGCCGTATAAAAAAACGAGAAATAACCCAGGAGATGAAGGAGTCCTATTTGGATTACGCTATGAGCGTGATTGTTTCGCGCGCCCTGCCTGATGTCCGGGACGGTCTGAAACCGGTCCAGAGGAGGATTTTGTATGGAATGCACGAATTGGGCTTGAGACATAATGTGAAGTTTGTTAAATCTGCCCGGGTTGTGGGCGAGATTTTAGGCAAACTGCATCCTCACGGCGACGCGCCGGTTTATGAAGCCATGGCCAGAATGGCCCAGAACTTTTCTTTGCGTTATCCATTGGTAGATGGTCAAGGAAATTGGGGCTGTTTCACAGGAGATATAAAAATTTCTCTGACTGACGGCAGGAGTATAACTTTTATTGATTTGATAAAAGAATTTCAAGACGGCAAGAAAAACTATACCTATACTTTTAATAATAAAACCAAATCAATAGAAATTGCTGAAATAAAAAATCCAAGATTAACAAAGAAAGACGCAGAACTGGTTAAGGTTATTCTGGATAACGGCGAGAAAATAAAATGCACCCCGAATCATCTTTTTATGTTGCGCGACGGCACCTATAAAGAAGCCCAGCTCCTTAAAAGAGGAGATTCTCTAAAAATAGACAAGGCAAAAGTAGTAAAAGTTAGATTTTTAGAGAAAAGAGAAAATGTTTATGATTTAACCATAAATAAGACTCATAATTTTGCTTTGGGTGCTGGAGTTTTTGTTCATAACTCTCAAGATGGAGATAATCCTGCGGCCATGCGTTACTGCTTGACAGGCGAAACCCTTTTATTGTCCAATAAAGGGCTTGTCCCGATAGAAAAAATATCCAAAGGATTAAAAAACGAAGAAGATATCAAAACTAGAGTCCTTTCTTTCGGTAAAAGAATTAATAAAGCGGTTAAATGGTTTGATAGCGGCGAACATCCAACAATTAAAGTCACCACTTCTCGAGGATTCTCGGTACAAGGGACATACAACCATCCTATTCTTATTTGGAGTAAAAGCAGTGAAACAGGAAAACCTGAGTTTGAGTGGAAACTTTTAAACGATGTTAAAAAAGGAGATTCAGTAGTTATTGATAGAAGTAAAGATGTTTTATGGCCAGCCGAAAATTTAAATCTGAAGCCCTATTGGCCGAAAATTGCAAATTCGCGAATCCAAAAGAAGATCTTACCCACCGAGTTTAATGAAGATTTAGCTTTTATTTTAGGGCTTTTAATTTCCGAAGGGGCTCTTAAAGAAAAAGAATTAGAATTCTGTAATTCTGATTTTAATTTGGTTGAGGAATTTGAAAAAAGATGGAAAAGAATTTTTCCAGATTGCCGATTGCATGTATTTGACAGAAAACCAAGCTCATTTGGTAAAAAACCCTATAAAACAATAGAAATTCACTCTCTTTGTGTAATTAGATTTTTAAGAAATTTGGGTTTAGAGCCGGTAAAATCTTCTTTTAGGAATATTCCTTGGGCAATATTTAGATCTCCAAAATCGGTAGTATCTGAATTTTTGCAAGCATATTTTGAAGGTGATGGAAGCATTAGTTATTCAAATAAAACGGCTGAATTAGCAGCTATTTCTAAGAGCGAAAAACTTATTGATCATATCCAAATACTTTTATTAAGGTTTGGCATCGCCGGTACCAAACGTTTTGATAAATATAGAAATAGTTTCAAACTTTATATCAGGGGGGTCGGTAATTACTTGATGTTTAAAGAAAGTATTGGTTTTTGGTCTGAAAACAAAAAAGAAAAATTGGATAAAGTATTAAGAATTTTCGACAAAAAAGATTATTCAGCTACTGATTTTATTCCGTTCTTAAAAACTTTTGTTTTGAGTGTCTTGCCGCATAAATACGCATTAAATGAATTTGCTGTAAAACATAATTTTGACAGATATTCTAATCTTGTAAAAAATCGTCAAGTTCTACTTTCACTTGTTGACTACAAAGAAAAATCAATAATCCAAAATGAGATAAATGATCTGATTTTATTCAAGTATTTATTTGATCCAATTGTAAAAATAGAAAATGGTGGAACTCGAAAAGTTTACTCCGTTAAAGTAGACAGTAAATGTCATTCTTTTGTTGCTAATGGTTTTATAAATCATAATACCGAAGCTCGGATGACTTCTATCGCCGAAGAACTTCTGGCCGACATTGAAAAAGAAACAGTTAACTTCACCGACAATTATGATGCGACCAGAAAGGAGCCAATGGTTATGCCGGCGAAAATCCCCAATTTACTATTGAACGGAACCTTGGGGATTGCCGTCGGGATGGCCACCAATATCCCGCCTCACAACGTCAAAGAGG
>CAYJQQ010000192.1:0-2564 GCA_964372285.1 uncultured Gammaproteobacteria bacterium
AGATTCCGTGTCAAGCACGCAATGACAAGGATATGAATGTTTTGTCAAAGAGTGTAAATTCTTACTAGAGTAGTTAAGATTAAGATTGGCTTGAATTTTATTTAAACTGCCAGCAAGGTCTAACCCACTCCAGAGGTTGATTAGTGAAGAGTTCATCCTTAAGGTGTAAGCTTCACTCCTGCAATCCTTCAAGCCCTAAAAAAATAGTTACTTCATTATTTACTATTCTTAACACTCCCCGACTCAATTTAAACTCTTTTTCAGATCCTTGACGTTCGTGCAAAATAAGATAATCCTTTACAATCGATATAAAATTACTGTGTAAGGGCAAGACGTCAAACTTTCCCTTTTCATTGACAGACGTTAATGCACTGACGCGACCTTGGTAAATAACAGATTCAAGACCGAAGATTGTGACGGAAATATCTTGCATACGTATAAAGAGTTCCAAATTACAACCAACAAGAAACAAACAGTTCAACTAGCCCTTCGGCAGTGAGCTCAAGGCCGAACTGCTCACCATCCCGAGCAAAGACGAAGGACAAATTTCAATTTTCAAAATCAAATATATTAAAATTTTTTTGCTAATTGGAACTTATTTGCATCTTGTTACTTAGAACTTGGAGTTTTACTCAAGCTCCTGTCAAAGTTTCTTTAATACTTCCAATATATAAAAATGTTTCGGGCGGATAATCATCATACTTTCCAGCCAAAATATCTCGGACATCATCGACGGTTTGGGCAAGAGAAACGCTTTTGCCTTTTTTTCCCGTCTGTAATTCTGTTACCGTAAAATTTTGCGTCATATAGCTTTTTAATAGTTGGGCCCTTTTGTAAAACTTTTGATCTTCCGGAGACAGCTCCGACTGTCCAACCAGCGATACTATCCTTTCGAGCGAGACGGCTTTTTTTAACAGGTTTTGGGCTGAAATTAAAGCTTTAAAATGTTTTACTCCTACTGTCTCCTCATTTAAAGCTCCCGAAGTGGATGATAAAAAATCTATGGCGGGAAATCTACCCTCTTGATAGATCTGTCTTGACAAAACCACATTAGAATCAAGATAAGGAAAGACCGACTGGACGGCATAATCGGTAATATCGTCTGACGGAACATAGATCGCCTCAATCGTAGTTATCGCACCATTTTTAGTAGATACTAAACGTTCGTGAAAAGATGCCATCTCGGACGGTAATGTAGCCTGATACCCTCCCTCCGAAGGTATAGCATTCAGCAAAGTCGCCAACTCATATCCGGCTTGGGCGAATCTGAAAATATTATCAATAAAAAAAAGCACGTCTTTTTTTTGGACATCCCTAAAGTACTCGGCCAAGGTGACTCCGGCCGTAGCAGTTCTGAAACGGACGGTTGGATTTTCTCCCATTGGTCCATAAATCAAAGCTACTTGGGGCAATATTCCAGTCTTTTCTAATGACTCATAGAGCTCTTGGCCCTCACGAACCCTTTCGCCAACTCCAGTGAAAACAGAAACGCTTTTTTCTTTATGAACTGTAACTATGTTATGAATTATCTCTGTCAAAAGAATTGTCTTGCCTACTCCGGCGCCGCCAAAAAGGCCAACCTTACCGCCTTTTAAAATCGGCGCAAAAAAATCAATTGTTTTTATTCCCGTTTCTAAAATCTTTTCAGGAACAACTACGTTCTCAAATTTGAGATCGTCGGCAAATATTGACATCGTATCAACAGAAGATAAGTCTTCTTTTCCGTCTTGGACTCGGGAAAAAATATCAATTACACGGCCCAACAACTCATTGCCTACAGGAATTTTTATTGGTTCGCCCGTATTTATAACCGATGCTCCTCGATGAAGTTTTTTGGTTGAAGATAAAGATACACAGTAAAATGTTGAGCTTGAGGATGAATCGTATACTTCCATTTTAACGTCGGGATCTTTTTCAAGAAAGATAATATCGTGGATCGTTGGCGGATTTGACTCAAACTCAACCTCGATAATATGACCCTTAACACTTATGATTCTTCCTTTGTTTTCCATTGATTATAGAGTAACATAAAGAGGAAGCTAGTTCAACGATTAATACTGTTATAACATTACACCTACAAGTACACCCGACGGGTCTGCCTAGCGGCGCCAGAGGGAGATGCCGGCTAGGCGATCGAGTTGTTTTCGGTTTTGTTCGTGTCTCTGGATCTTCATCTTGGAAAAATGAAGTTTCTTAATCTGCGACTCAATATTGACTTGAGCTTTCTCCATAGACATAATCCGCGATGCCCAACGTGCAAGTTGTGTCTCGTTGATGGTCTGACGGAATAAGGATGAGGAAATCAGATCTTTAAAGAATACGAGTATAGAATCCAGACTTGGTTCAAATAAAAAATGGGTGGCAACATCTGATTGCCCCTTTTCTTCTTCTTTAAAGATAGACGGCTTATCTCCGGAGATATTTGTTACCGTTTCTTTTTGATTGACAACGCTCTCGAATTTTCCATAGTAGACCATGATGTTCTGATACTTAACCAGGTGGAAGATCACCGGCTTGATGTCCTCTAGTTTTAAGTCTACGTCAGGAAGCTCAAAATAAATATA
>CAYJQQ010000193.1:0-2560 GCA_964372285.1 uncultured Gammaproteobacteria bacterium
ATTTTCTATCATCTATCGTCTGTTTTCTAAAGAAGTAGATTATCGTGGCAAAATAGACCAAAAGAACCAACCAAAAATGTGTTCGCCAAGGTATGGGAATCATGTTAATACCTACGACGGCAAACTCTCTTAATCTTGTGAATGCGCCGATAAAGTCAATGCTTTGACTGCCTGATATCACATGAATAATGTCAAGAATAATAAAGATTGTTGCTGTAAAGCTCACAAAATATACTAGAGAAACTATCATTTTTAATTTTCTGACTGTTCCAACTATAGTTAGCAGAAAAAGTGTAAAAGTATAGCTTAGGAAAAGAGCAATTCCAGCTTCGACATTCCAAAGTGATAAAAGTGAAAATAAGAAAATAAGTCGAGGAGCTGTAATATTTCTATATCTTTGGACAAGAAAAAGCGAGATGATCAAAGGAAGCCATCGCAATGGTCCTATTTGAGGAACAGTATTTGGTAAATGATAGAGAGAAAAATAGTTGATGGTCAGGATTGAAAAAAGACCAATTAAGGCAAATACGATTGATTTGCTCGATTTATGAATGATAAAAAAGCAGAGAAAATACTGCACAATGTACAATAGCCAGGTTAGAAAAGGAAGATAGAAGGGGTTGAATAAATTAATTCTTGCTAGAAAGCCCAGAGTGAGAATTGAGAGAAAGCCATACTGTGAGGAAGCCGTGGTAAAGATTGTTTTACCGTGTGCAACTTCAAAGATAGGACCTAAAAAATAGCTGAAGTCATGTGTGCTTATAGGAAATCCGCGTTCAAAAGTAAATAAAGCAATAGTTATCAAAATCAAAAGAATTGATAAGACCGGTCGTCGCCTAAATTTATGCGCAGTCGCTATTATTATTGCGAATGTAGTTAGATAAACAGTTAAAACAAGGAAAGATGTCGTTGGGTCAACTAGATTCTTAATGAAGAGAGAATTATTTTTCAGCGGATAGGATCCGATATTTAAATAAAACGAAAACAATAAGGCCAGAAAAAATATCCCTCGCTTTGGACTCGTTCCAAACGTAAGAAAGTTAAGGGATTTTGAATAAATAATAATTACGAAAATAACCGAAAGAATTAAATATAAAGGGATCTCAAATGGCTCGGGCGCCAGCAACTGCTTCGAAAAGAAATCAGGAATTACAACAGGAGGAAATAAGCGGTTTAACAACTTTAAGCTAATTTTGTAAGTAATTACAAATAAATTTGTTAAAAGTAGAGTCTGGTTTGCCAAGTAAATAAATATGTTCATAACTCCTCGCTTAGACATTGCTGATACAATTGCTTTGTAAATCCGTTGACGTATTTTTCTTCTTCTGACTGCGAGGTGAAATTGATTGATAGTTTGAAGTTGAGAATCATGGTGTTGACTTTTTTTTGACAAAAAACTTCAGCAGCGGGTTTTTTCATCAGGAAGTTAAAAAAAATTCCTCCAGTAATATTTAAAAAAAATATTATTAGTATAAATTGCAGCATTTGTTTCTTAGTTAAAAATAAAAGAGAAACAGCTTTAAAAGTTACTTCTATTAATATGGCGCCTAGGCAGAAGGCTAAAAAGAAAGCAAAAGCAGCATTACTCCAACTTGATTCCTGGCTATAGATGGGATTAAAGTCATAGTTGAGAGAAGGCGTTTTGAAGGTATCGCCATAATCACGGATTATTCCATATTCACAAACTTTTCTGGCTTTTTTGTCGTTGTAGGCGTCGATTTTGCCGTCGAAAGAATAAACAAGGTTTGGACCGATGAAATAACGGTAGTTATTTTTACAGAGGAGATAAGATTTCGAGTTATCAAGAAGTATAAAAGGACGGAAGATGAAAAAGACGCCAACGGATAAAGTCGTCAAAACTAGATATAAAAATAAATAGAGGGAAAATATCAGCCGATAAGTTGTTTTTTTCATTTAGTTTTTTGCGAAATTGCTAGGCAAAGTTGTTCTGTACATAAAGTTGGCTCATAACGCACACCGCATTTCTCTTGCAGTCGATTTAAAAGAAGAGGAGGCATAAAGATAGCGGATTCATTGAGCGGGGCGTAGTTTGGGCATTTATTCATCGCCCTGCAGTCAATGACGATTTTTTCTGGACAGATTTTCAGAGCCTTTTGCAGACTGAAATCTATATCTTGATATGTGGTGGCTGCGATTTGCGGATTATTGTAAAGAAGATTGCGTTTTCCCGTAAGATATAAAAGGAATGTATCGTCAATTGAAAGTATCGCGACTTCTTGATCGATGAGATTTTCTTTAATTAGTTTTATCTCTCGCTCAAATCTTTTTTTAAGAAGTGGGTCAAATTCAGAAGTAAAGACAGAACCCTCGAACGCTTTTTCAATCTTAGTATGAATAATTTTTGTCAGCGCCTCTTTACGATTAAAAGCTGGAATAACGATTAAAACTACAAATAAGATGATGGAAGTGAGAAGTTTGAGGCTGGAAGTTTTTGTTTTTAATATAAAGCTAAGCAATATAAATAAATTTAAGAGAGGGAAAATAGAGATGTGAAATAAATTGTGAGGGTGGCTTCGGCCAACATAATAGATTGAGGCAA
>CAYJQQ010000194.1:0-2559 GCA_964372285.1 uncultured Gammaproteobacteria bacterium
CTTGCTCTGATTTGATTTTTAAAAAGATCAAAACGTCTTGCGTATCCACCCAACCGGATTTGTCAAGATCGGCTGCAGAATCTTTAGATCCCAATCTTTCAACCAATAATTTATAGTCGCCATCATCTATTACTCCAGAACAGTCTATATCGCCAGTTAAACCATCACAAATCGGGCTGATTGTGTAAGCTGGAGAATTATTCAAAAAAAGAAATAACAGCAGTAAAAAAATAAATATCCTCTCGCTTTTTTTCATTGTTAATCACCCTGCAGTCCATAATTTCTGCCAAGTATATCTAGATCGTTAATATTTACTTGACCGTCCAGATTAAAATCTGCGCTGGGCCCGGAGCTAGGAGCTTGGGTGTTAAATTGGGAGGCTAAAACATAAAGATCTGCCGAGTCGATCTTATTATAGCTTCCGGATGAGGTGTTAAATCCGTCGCTGTCTCCCGAGAACAAAAGTTTATTATCCCTTTGAGTTATCAACTCTCCGCAAGACAAATTAATTATTACCGAACAGTCAAGGATTTGATATTGGCTAAGCACGACCGAGCTGAATATCTTTCGCAGCGACGTCTTTGTTTTTATACCTACAGAATAAGCTTTGTTTTGTAAGATATTAAATGCCGGTTCGGATCCTGAAATTGTCATAAAATAAAGTCCGCTTCTTAGCAAACCCCCATTAGCAACTCCGACCGTTGACAGTCCATCTCTTAGTTGAATCTGAACGTCAGAAGCAGAAATATTATTAATTGCAATAGAAATATCTGGTAGCTTAATCCTGAATCTTAGTCTGGCAGCAGTCGGGGCTCTGGTAGGCGAAGGCGACGGAGTTAAAGTTATTGTTGGAGTTGGAGTACGCGTGGCGGTGAGAATAGGAGTCGGAGACGGAGACGAAGTCAGAGTACGGGTAGGAGTCGGGGTCGGCGTGCGAGTTGAGGTGATGATTGGAGATGGCGTTGGCGTCCGAGTTGCAGTGGGTGTCGGAGTCAGGGTTAGAGTAGGAGTCATCGTTGGGGTTAGAGTAGGAGTCATCGTTGGAGTCGGAGAAGGCGGCGGGCAGACCGAAGCTCTGAAATTTGGATCAAGATAAGCAAGAGGGTTATTTCTGTGACTTTCGGGAATTACATTTGAGACATCGGATCCGCAGGGATGACAATTATCGTTTGGATCTGCATTGGGATCCTGGCCTGGTGTACATTTATGAGGTCTTACCCTGTCGCCTTTTTCAAACACTTTGTTGTCTAAAATATAAAGGCAGCGTCCGTCATTTTGAATATTCTGCACTGTCATGCAAATTTGAGATAGCGTATAGGTGCGGATTAAATATAGAAATATAAACCCACCAGCCGAAGCAATTATCAAAACAAGCAAAAGCAGCAACAATTTTCTTTTTCCCTTGTAGGTTTTAAATAAAATAAAAAGTATAAAAAATGTAAGAACAATCTCTATAATTAGCTCGATTAAATTGCTCATACTTCTATCATACATTAATTTAAATGCATTTTTTATATTTTAATTAATATGCAGAACAGTTAAATAATCTACATCCAATGATTTTCGAATCATAAGGTACACAAAAACAATCTACAGCCGGAGGAAAATCTTCATTGTAATCTTTTTGTTCTTCATATTTAACCCAGTGGCTAGTCTTAAAAGCATTTTTGCTCACAACTTCGGGACACCTGCAAGAAGTATTTCGCATATCAACTGCCAGAGTACAGTGAGAATTCTTGAGACAAAAGTCCTCGGTGAAGTTTATTTTAAAACCTGCCGAATAAAGTAAAAAATATAAGGCGCCCAAAAGAAAAATTAGAATAAATAAATTTTTATATCTCATAAGTTAAATTTCACCAAATCAGACCTAAAATACCTAAAATTACAAGTCCCACGCCCGCCAGGCTAACAACTGTCTCTTTTATTCCAGTTATGGGAAGCTGTGTTGGAAGAGTGGTATTTTTTGTCGGTGACAATTTTGAGCCTAGAGATGCAGATGTTGGGCTTGGATTCAGTGTCGGGGTAGATGCGCCACCTCCAGTTTCGCTGGGCGGTATTAATGTCGGTGTAGGAGTTGAGCGATTGTTCGGAACAGGGGTGTTAATCGGGACAGGCGTGTTTGTTGGTGCAGGTGTGTTGGTCGGTTGAGGTGGACTGGTCGGCGCTGCGGTTGGATTAGATTCACTGGCACAGACGTCACCAAGATAGTTTGGATCAAGATAGGCTATCTGATCAAGCATATGGCTTTTCGGAATAAGCGAACTCACATCAATGCCGCATTGATGACCCTTGTGAGGATTGTCACGCGTACCTTTTTCAAAAACTTTGCCGTTGTAGATATAGAGACATCGGCTATCGTTTGCGATCTGATCGAGGTTAAAACAGGCCTGACCTCGGGTAAAAAATCTTATCGCGTAATATGTCCCAACTAGCCCTAAAATCAGAGCCAGAATTAGATTAAAGACAACAAAAAATGACCTTCTTTTTATCATATCTCAATTTTATTATAATAAACAAATTCCTAATCAAATATATGATAATACAATATTAAATATTATT
>CAYJQQ010000195.1:0-812 GCA_964372285.1 uncultured Gammaproteobacteria bacterium
TCAGAATCGAAACCATAGAAGAAATCAAAAGAGCCAAAACCGAGGATATTGCCCGGTCTCTCGACCTGCGAGTAGGCAGACTGACCGATATTGCTCGCTTTGAGACCAGTAGGCAAACCCAGGAAACTGTTCAAAGAAATCTCAACTTCTTACAAAATCCGATTAAAGCCGAGACGCCAAGCGAAAGACAAAAATACATGAATATTCGATCAGAACTTTCCACAAGAGCCATAAAGGCCGATAATACAGCCAAACAAATCATTTCCTCGATATCTACCTCGAGGACGGATCGGATTCAAAAAAGAGAAGAGTTGATAAAGTCGATTTCCCAACCGGTTCCAGTAACTCATGTCATCTCTATCAAAGTAAAGATACCCCAAGAAAAAGTTCAATCCGTAACCTCATCTGTCTTTAACTCCGTCTCTCAAAGTAGCCAATTTATTTCCAATGTCTCGCAAAATACAAATGTTCAGACTAATCAAGTTAAGTCTATCTTAAATTCGCTTGCCCAAAATCTAAATCAATCTTCAACAAATATTACAAATAAAATATCCCAGCAGACTGGTTTGGCCAAAGAACAGGTGAAGAATGTCTTAACCTCAATCAGTCAAAATCTAAGCCAGTCGCCTACTATAATTTCCAACAAAATATCCCAGCATACAGTAGTAGAAAAAAAACAATAGAAAAATCGGGTCAAGTAGTACGAAATAATAAAAGCATCAGGCCATATAAAGCCAAAAAGATAAACAAAAATCTAAAAAAATATAGGCACACAATAAAAAAATACCTAACCAAAAAAACGAAAAAATACA
>CAYJQQ010000195.1:822-2541 GCA_964372285.1 uncultured Gammaproteobacteria bacterium
CGATCTAATATAAATCAACCATCTACAGTAGTATCCGATGTAGTTTCGCAGCAAACCGGAATACAAAAAGAAAAGGTTGTACACGTTATTGAATCATATCGTCAAACAGTCAAAGAAAACAAAGAGCTGGTGCAAAAGATTGCCAAGGAACAAAATATAAAAGAAGAAAACGTTCAAAAAATAATAGACGAACAACTTCCAGTTATTTCCCAACCCGAAAAACACATCGAGCAGACTATTTCAATCCCTCCATCTGTCTCAATTGAAGAATACGAACAGGTCAAAAAGATGTGGAAGGATCAGTACGAGAGGGGAGAGGTTCCCATATCAGATCGGATCAAGTCAAGAGACGACTGGCTGGGGCAAGACATCGTTTTTATCACCAACACGCTAAACAAATTGCTCTCTGATCAACCCGAGATCAGACAGGAAGGTTTAGACGAGTTAGGATTTATTTTGCCAATCTTCCTCATCAACAATCTCAATGGCGATCAACTCTTGGTCTACCTTAAAGCCAAACTTGAGGCCGCCAAGGAGATCCAGACTTTACTGGAGCAGAAGGAAGAGATAAAAGAGGAAATCAAGGAGAAGAAGGAAGAAGAATTTGTCGACGTTGAAAAACCCAAAACAGAAGAGAAAGAAAAGGAAGCCAGCATAGAGGAAGAAAGACCCAAAACTTGACAGGGTAATTCTTTTCGTATAGTCTAGAAATATAATGAATAAAACTAATTATAATTATTCTTCATTAGAAATCCTTTTAACTTTAGCTTTGGCAGCAGTGGTAGTAATAGTGGGATACTTAACGACAGTAGTTGGTTTCTCGCTGCAAAAATTTACCCAAGCTCAATCCAATTGGTACGCCCCGACCCAAAAGCAGGGGACATTCGACTTTACATCTGTTACTCCAACTGCGCCGGCGACTCCTACGGTTCCTTTAGTGAGTCCGCCTCCCCAACCTCCCGGACCTCTGCCAATCGGGGGGGCTGTTCCTCCGGATGCGCCGGTCTACTGTATCGATGATGAAGATCCTGACGGTTGCGATGATCAGACCGCTTTTCATGTACCTAAGGGAGTGGGCGGTGCAGCAGGATCATGTGGAACAATTATCGAGCAAGCGCATAAACTAGTTAATTCATTGCCGCATTTTCTTAAGGGCATGAGAGATAGTTTAAACCCGGCTATTTCAAATTGCGGCTACTCCACAGGGACTTATTCAAGCGGATATATTTCAACATTTTTCGTCATCGATTCTTATAAATTGGCAGGGTTCACGCAGCTGTCGAAGACTGATCCAACCCATGTTCGTGGATCAGATCTATTGGGTTGGTGGCAGTCGCAACCGACGGGGTATAAATTCATACCGTACAGCCCGTCTGTGATACAGCAATATGGCAGAGGGCAACAAAACTTAACAGGTTGTGTCATGTTTCTTAATTTATCTTCTGGCGTTCATGTGGGTATCGTAAACGTTCTACAATTAGTAAATCAAAACGGAGACGGTGTGATATCGATATTGCAATCTGGAGCTAGATACTTTTTAGACAGATTCGAGGTAGTCGGCTGGGATATCAAAAATACGCCGTTACACCAGACCCAGCTAAGTTCTGTGGTAGGTTTCGGCTGTCGACAATAAAAACCAGAAAAAAGTTACTAGATATTAAAAATCAGTTTTAGAAAATAGAAATTTGAATTTAGATAAATAGCTAGTTTCCAATTTCG
>CAYJQQ010000196.1:0-2131 GCA_964372285.1 uncultured Gammaproteobacteria bacterium
ATTCCTAGAATCGAGTGAGAAATATATCGATGCCCGCCTAAAAACGGGTAAAAAATTCGACCAATTATAGAACCTGCAGGAAACTTTCTCCATAAATCAGCTGCTGGTTGATCAATATCAGGAGTAAGTCCACCTACAAATCCAACTAATAGCGATGTGATTCCTGTTGCCAATGTAATAGGTTGAGGAGGTTGAGTAGCGATAACATAACTTAATGCTGTAAAAGTTGCCAGATCATGAGTTCGCCCCATCATAGACTTTTATTTTAACAAAATAAAGAGGTTGAGGTACAATTTATATTATTCGTCATTCGGGGGAGGAGCGGTGCGACGACTCCAGAATCGTTGTTAGATTCTGGATGCGTTCTCTTCATTCGCTTACCAGAATGACAAGGATTATTTATAGTGAAACAATCGTAATTACTTTATGAGAATTATTACTTTATTTTTAACTTGTGCAAATGAAAAAGAGGCAGGGAAGATTGCAGATGTTTTGTTAAAGAAAAAACTGGCCGTGTGTATTAAAAAAGTAAATATTAAATCGAGATTTTATTTAAAAATAAAATCGATAAAGCCGATGAGGTTTTGCTCATAATGGATTCGATAGAAGAAAAATTTTCTGAAATAGAAAAAGAAATTCGCAAAATTCACAGCTATGAAACTTTTGTTTTACTAGCATTTCCAATAATTCATTCTTCAGAAGGGATAGAAGAATGGATAAAAGAGGAGGTATATTCTTAAGGATTTCGATTAAACACTTAATCGAAATAACTATAAGCTTCAATCAGAGGTAACTACTTTTATCTGACAAAGTTCTCTGAATCCATGAGCTCCGTGTTCTCTGCCCATTCCCGAATCTTTATATCCGCCAAACGGGTTACAAGCCAACCAGTGACTAGCTAGGTTTATATCAATTGTTCCGGCTTCAATTTTTGTTGCAAGACGGAGAGCTCGCTTTTTGTCTTTTGTATAGATTTGAGCTCCAAGACCATATGAAGTATCGTTTGCAAGTTTAATGGCTTCTTCTTCTGTCTTGAATGGGACAACAACTAAAACTGGGCCGAAAACTTCTTCAGTCCAAACTTTCATACTTCTTTTAATATTCGTCAAAATTGTCGGTAAGTAATATGCGCCCTTTAAATTTTTAGGACGTTTCCCTCCGGTAATAATCCTAGCCCCTTTTTTAACTGCGTCTTCGACTTGTGATTCTAGTAGATCAAGCTGGCGTTTCGCAACTAATGGGCCCATCTCTGTTTTTTCATCTTCGGGATCGCCAACAACTTTTGCTTCAGCAATTTCTTTCAGTTTTTTGACAACCCGATTAAATAAAGATTTATGAACTAGTAATCTTTTTAAAGCGTCGCAAGCTTGACCGCAGTTCATAAAACGTTTAGCGTAAATCTTATCGATAATTTCATTTACCTCTACGTCCTCAAAAACAATCGCTGGATTTGACCCACCCATCTCGAGAACTGCTTTGATAAATTTTTTTCCAGCAATCTGGTAAAGATATTTACCCACCTTTGAACTTCCCGTAAACCAGATAAGATCAATGTCTTGATTTACAAGATATTCACCAACATCCCAAGCTCCATAGATTTCTGAAAATACACCGTGCGGCAACTTGATTTTATTGACCATCTCTTCAAATAATTTTCCAGAAAGAGGACATTCTTCTGAATGTTTAAAAACTACGGTGTTTCCTGCGATTAAATTTGGTATGACTCCCCATAAGAAATTTGCCCAAGGAAAATTCCATGGGACAATTACTGCAGCAACTCCAAGCGGTTCGTAAACAATTTTGTGAATCTGTTTATTATCTTTATAAGTAATTTCATCAGATAAGTATTTTTCTCCGTAATCTAAAAACCACTTGAAATAACTTTGATCCCATTCAAGATCACCTAAGACATCGTTAATAGGATTTCCGATTTCTTTCGTGGCTAGAATAGCGATTTCTTTCTTTTGCTTTAAAAATTCGTTGTAAAGAGGGAGAATCATTTTAATTCGTTTTGTAACACCAAGTTCCTTCCAGTATGTTTTTGCTTTATTTGCCGCTAAAACTTTATGTTTTATTTCAGACTGAGTAGAAATATTAACCGATCCGATTACTTTATAATTTTTTGCTGGAT
>CAYJQQ010000196.1:2141-2526 GCA_964372285.1 uncultured Gammaproteobacteria bacterium
ATGTCATCCTGAATTTATTTCAGGATCTGATTCTAAATATAGATTCCGAAACAAGTTCGGAATGACAAAAAGTCAAACAATTATATCTCAACTCCAATTGCCTCTTTAATATTTTTAAAACCATCGTCTTTTAATCTATCAATAAGACCGAAATTGATTTGGGCAATGAGCTGGGGTCCTTGGTAAATCATGCCGGTAATTAATTGCAGTAAAGAAGCGCCCAATTTAATTTTTAAATAAGCATCGTCAGACGAAAAAATTCCGCCGCAGCCGATGATGATTAATTTTTGACCGAATTTTTTAAAAGCTAGTTTAATTAATTCATTTGAGCGATTGAAAGTTGGTCTGCCGCTGAAGTTGCCAACTTTCCACTTTTTAACTTCTT
>CAYJQQ010000197.1:0-2515 GCA_964372285.1 uncultured Gammaproteobacteria bacterium
CCGGCTTGATGTCCTCTAGTTTTAAGTCTACGTCAGGAAGCTCAAAATAAATATAGGGTTTTTTTAACTCCTGCTGTTCATACAATCTTCTTCCCACCCTGCCCGCAATAATAATGTCGGAGTTGTCTCGACTCACATTTTCGCTAAATAATTTAAATATCCTTTCGATAAGATCTCCGTATAGGGTGGTATTGGCAGACAGCAAGACTGAAACTGTTTTTGCCTCTGTATCTGGCTTTGGCTTCAATTTGCTGGCGAGCGATTCTTGTTCTTTAAGCCTTTGTTTTGCTCTTTTTAGTTCAAAGAATACGTTCGACAAATTTGATAGATAGTCACGGGTCGACAAGACAGAATTCCTCACTTTTCTCATCTTCATCACGGCAATTTCTTCATAGGCTTGGGCTATGAATCGGAACGTATTGGAAAAATCGATATCAGACTGAATTAACTTCTTAATTTGCATAAAATTTATTAATATGACGTACGCAGTCTCATTTCGAACCCCGATTTAATCGCGGTGAGAAATCCCATTACCCATTTTAGTTTGGTTGTCTGGGGATTTCTCGCCTTCGCCAAGTCAGACTTGGCTTCGGCTCGAAATGACAATCTACTATTACTAAAAGTGCGTAAGTCCTGTTACTGAATTAACTTTAATAATTCCTCTCTCTTGCGTGATACATTTAGCATCAGTTCGTGGAAATTTTCCGCCTGCACAGTCTGCTTAAGCATCTTTTTCTGACTCTCCTGCTGACACTGCTTAATCAGCTTGTCTCTCAAAAGATTGACAGACTCGTCTGATAAATCATCAAGCGCATGAAGCCAGATAAGGCCAAGCAAAATCAGTTGAACCTCATCGGGAACAATCAGGCTGTAGTGCTGATCAAAAAATACCTGAAGCTTTTGACCGGTCTTCAAAATAGTCTTCACTTTATCCGAAAGCTCTGCTCCAAAATGCGAAAAAGTCTGCATTTTTTCGTATAAGGCTAAAAAAGCCGTTACTTCGCGGTTTATTTCTCGTTTTAGGGGTGTTTGGGTTTGTCTACCGACTCTTGTCACGGAAAGCGAAACATTGATCGCAGGACGCCTGCCTTTATAGTAGCTGTCGCTGTCAAAATAAATATGTCCGTCCGTCATACCCATAATGTTGGTTGCGATAAAACCGGTAAGGTCGCCCTCTACAGTCTCAACTACAGGAAGGGCTGTAATTGAAACCTCATCTTTTTCGCCAGACTTGAAGTTACCGGCTCGCTCTAAAAGCCGCGCATGGATATAAAAAATGTCTCCGGGGTAGGAGTCGCGGCCGGGAAACCGCCCTGCCAAAAGAGCAACCTCTCGGTAAAATTTGGCGTGGGTTGAAAGATCGTCGAAAATAACAATAACTTCTCTTCCCAGATCTTTAAAGTATTCCGCAATCGACATTGCCGTATAGGGCGTTACAAAAATCAGACTTGGTGAGTCGAATGGATCCGAAGCAACCATCAGAGCCGAATCAAGCAGCCCCTCCTTAATAAAAAACTCTTGTAGCTTTTTGATATCGCTTTTTTTCTTGCCTATTGCGGCGTAGACGACGATTGAACCTTGTGATATCTGATTTTTTATCACGGTCAGGAGAAAAGATGATTTACCCGTCTTCCTGTCTCCTATCACAAGTTCGCGCTGACCCTTACCCAAAGGCAAAAGCAGATCGATCAGGCTTATTCCGGTTAAAAATGGGCGTTGGATTCTTTTGCGGTCGGCTATGCCTTTTATATCCTGTTCCAGCTCGACAACAGAGTTTAATCCTTTTATCTCGGTCCCGTCAAAAAAGGACTCTCCCAAAGGGTTGATGATCTGACCCAGCAGATTTTTCCCTACCGGAATTGATATCGTACTATTTGTGCGTGCAGCTTGAATGCCGGTCTTGACCGGTACTTTTGAGAATAGTAAGACCTGACTTTTATCTTTGTCAAGAGAGAAAACCTCGCCTAATTTTCCGTCTTCAAAGATAACGAGCTCCTCTGGTTTAACATGCGGCAATCCGATTACTGTAGCTATTGGATAATGAACTTCATCTACATATCCGTATTCTCCTATTCTTTTAAGGTAGTGTTTGTAAGTTTTCATCATCGTTCGGAATAATCCGGAAGAATTCGGCTTTCATCAGCAGACATCGGAAGACCGGATAGATCAGTTTTATTATAATTTTTCCGGTATCCGATTAAGCTGATGCGAGCTGATCTCTTCAGATATATCCGATTTATTCTGATAGTTTCCACCCCGAGCATAAGCGACAATTTTTTTCCAGTCTTCCTCCTTATACCTATCCTCCAGCCTTTTTTTAAGCGAGAAATCCCTGATATTTTCGTTGAAAATTATGACAGCACCGGCTAGCAAAGTTTTGTCATAGACAAGATCGACCAGAATATTTTTACCGTAGTTTTCAACAAACCAAGCCGAGACTTGTTTTACAGTTTCTTCGTCCGGTGAAAATGCGATTTTAACCGTCACAATAGGCATACTTTTGATTAAACTGCAG
>CAYJQQ010000198.1:0-2504 GCA_964372285.1 uncultured Gammaproteobacteria bacterium
GATACGTATAGAAATCATTTTGAACATCTATGGAAAGTTGCGTCAAAGACGGTTTAAAACTACTTCTTTCTTCGGCTAGCAAGAATCTCTATAATTGTCTGAGCCGCAATCTGGGCGGTCATCTGCTGTGAATCAAATTTGGGATTCATTTCCATGATATCAAAGCCAATGATATTTAAAGAGGCGATCTTTTTGAGCAAGGAAAGGTACTCATTGCCGGTAAGACCGAAAGGTGCGGGGGTATCTACTCCGGGAGCGAACGCCGGATCAAGAACATCTAAGTCTATAGATAAATAAGTCGGGGTATTGCCAATAATTTTTTTTACTCTTGAAAAAACTGTTTCCACCCCCATCTCATAAACATCAAGGGCAGTAAAAAAGTTAATTTTTTCTAGTTTAAGATTAATTTCTACTTCTGGTTCTATGGCTCTAATTCCAATCTGAACTACTTTTTTATGATTTACATTTCTTAAATTGATAATATCATTAATGACAGACCCAAAATCATACTTCGTGGAACTAATAAGATCAGGATGAGCATCTAAATGAATAAGAGCTAATTCTCTGTACTTTTTGCTGATGGTTTTTACTGCTAAAAAGGAATTAGAATGATCGCCACCTAAGAGGATAGTTATTTTGTTTTTTGGAATTGATTCTAAGAAGGGCTGTATTTTTAATCGAGAAATATTGCCGGCATCAAATAATTTTATTTTAAAAAGTCCTCTCTCCGATTCAACACAAAAAGTTTTTCCTTTTCTTTTAAAACAAAGTCGTTCAAGAGAAGCTTTTCTAATAGCGTCAGGTCCTCTCTTTGTTCCTTTTCTGTTAGCATAATTTCCACTTTCGTTAGGAGTTCCAATGAGAACTGCATCTGCCTTTTCTTGAACATTACAGTTATGGTAGGCGAACTTCATCTTAAACCTCTTTTTGAAATTATTCTTACTAAAATAGATTGCCTTTATATATTTATCTTACTTTATATCAAAATACTTTTTGTATTTTCATTTTCTGCCTCCTCTGTTTAGGATATAGGCTTAATCATTTCTTTGGAGTTTAAAAGTGTTGGGATTGAAAACGTCGTCGTCACCAGATGCTGTTTATTCTTCGGGACAGGCACATTTAATCAATTCCTGAACAAGAAGCGGCTTCATTCCAGCTGCGGATACAAGCCGCCAATCGAATCGGAACCGGAGGGTTTAAATAAAAAGGGAGTATTTGCTTAACTTAGTGTCCCAAAAGAAGGGCGCAGTCCGGGTATTAAAATGAAAGAACCTGATTTTGTTGTCTTAGGTGCAACAGGAATGCAAGGGAGAATTGCGGCTAAAGATTTGCTTGAAAATGGCTATTCTGTTTTATTATGTGGGAGGGATAAGACCAGAATTGTTCCTCTATTAGAGAAATATAGTAAAACGGCCTTCGAATATATTGAGATGAAAAATATAAAAAAGGTTGTATCTGTGCTTAAAAAATCAAAAGCAAAAATTGTTGTAAATTGTGTTGAAAGTGATTATAATTTGGAGGCAATGAAAGCCTGTCTTTCTGCTGATACCCATTACCTTGATCTTGGCTCTGAAGGACATACAGATATGACGAGAAAGCAGTTAGCAATGGATAAGTTGTTTAAGAAAAAAAACTTAATCAGCATCACGGGGTGTGGTTCAGTCCCGGGGATAGGAAATGTCATGTTAAATTATGCCTCTAAGAAATTTGATGAAATGGGGACTATTGAAGTTGGGTTTTCTTGGGATTCTAATATCAAAAAATTTGTAGTTCCTTTTTCGATTCAAAGTATAATCGAAGAGATTAATGACCCCGCCCCGATACTGGAAAATAGGAAATGGAAAATGAAAACCCCTCTAGAAAATGTCCGGTGCAAGTTTCACCGAGGAATCGGAAAACAAAAAGAGTTTTTAGCCAAGCACCCCGAAACATATACCTTTTACCATTATTTTAAAAAAAGGGGGTTGAGAAACATAAGGTTTTACTCAGGATTTCCGGCTCATTCAATGGAAACTCTTGTTTCCATTATCAATTTAGGTTTAGGGAGCAGGGAAGACGTTAAATTTCAGGATGTAAAAATAAAACCAATAGAGTTTCTAACCGCAATGTTAAAATATCTTGAACGTCCCAAAGGCTATTTAGAAAAAGAGAATTTATGGGTTGATATTGACGGAACAAAAAACAACAAGAAAAAAAAGATTTTGATGGAATGTTTAGTTCCTACATTAAAAGGGTGGGAAGATGCCGGGTGCAACATTGATACTGGGATGACTGTAAGCATAATGGCCCAGATGATAAAAAAAGGCGAAATTGCTCAGAAAGGAAGCTTTGCCCCCGAGGGTATAGTCCCACCAGAATATTTTTTTAAAGAATTAAAGAAAAGGAAAATGATAGTCCTAGAGAATGGAAAGGTTATCAATTAAATTTAAATAATCACCTCAAAAGAACTAAGACATTAACAAAATTATCGCAAAAATGCTCATTTCCTTCCCTTCGTCATCACC
>CAYJQQ010000199.1:0-2501 GCA_964372285.1 uncultured Gammaproteobacteria bacterium
TTAGAAATTAGAATAATTAGAATAATTAGAAATTCTATAATCGCAAGGCCGCTAGGTTTTACATGTTCGAATTGAGTCTTCGTGTATTTACACGAAGACACACTTCCTATATAGTTATATTGTGGAACGAGAAAAACCTATAACCGAGGAGATTTATCATGTATATAATCGTGGTGTAGATAAGCGCGTTATTTTTGAAGATGATCACGACTACATTCGATTTGTTCATGACCTTTGGGAGTTTAACGATCGAAGGCCTGCCGCGAATACAGAGCGTACCCTTTCTCATTCTCCATCTGATAAAATGTTCGAAGACTCACTTCGAACATTAAGGGGTATGAAGAGAGATAAATTAGTTGATATTTTGGCTTGGTGTTTAATGCCAAACCATTTTCATCTTATGTTTAGGCAAAGAATAGAAGATGGAATTCCGGATTTTATGCGAAAATTAGGGACTGGTTATACAAATGCATTCAATATAAAACGGAAACGATCAGGCGCCCTGTTTCAGGGCGTTTATAAGTTTAAACATGTATATCGAGAAGATCATTTTTTTTATCTTCCGCATTATATACATCTCAATCCAAAAGATCTTGCACCAATAGGCGGCCGTAACTCCCTGCTCGCGTTTCTTGATTCTTATCGCTGGAGCAGTTTCCAAGATTACTGCGGAAAGAAGAATTTCCCTTCAATCATTGATGCCAATTATATTAAGGAGACCTTTAAATCCCCAGAAGCTTATCGGAAAGAATTCATTGAATGGCTTACAGATGAGGACGCTACTCTCTTGGAAGAAATCCTTCTCGACTAAAAATTATATCTATATGTTCGAAGTGAGTCTTCGAACATAATATGTTATCCACAGATTTTCTTTCGAGAAAATGACTATATCGTTGTACAATAATGCTTGAATGGAAGAAGATTTATTGCTGGATGGCAAGAAGTTTATCTCGTCAAAGAAAGCGGGTAAAATTTTTGGCTACACAAACACGCGAATTGGGCAGCTTTGTCGTACCGAGAAAATAGATGGGCAGTTGATGGGTCACACTTGGTATGTTACTGAAGACTCTGTTCAAAAATATGTTGCTTCGCTTGGTCATCTCGTTTCTAATAACGGACCGAACCAAGCGAAGGTTACATCTAGTTCGGCGCCAGTCAAAAAACTTTTTTACACGAAGGTTCTTGTTTTTGGGATTTTTGCTGTTTTCTTTGTTTTTTCAGTAAATCCAGGCTTGGCATATAATGTTGCTGAGAAAGCCAAGGCGACAGTTGATATTGGGAAACATGTTTTAGTTTCAATTCTAAAAAAAGATGGCACGGCAGCTGTCGCTTCCTCGTTTAAAAATTCTAAACCGCTTGCTGTTAATCTCTCCAAACCAACCGTTATCAACATTGTTGTTCCTGCTAGCACGCCACTTGTTACAGCTCCGATTAGTCCCCAGACTCAAGTCTCAAATGGTGATTCTAGTGTATCAAAATCAGCTCCATCGGCAAATTATTCAGCTTCAGCTGCAATTACTCCTACTGTCCTCGATGGAAGAAGTAATGGAGAAGGTTCTTTAAAATCGTATGTTGATATCCAAATTCAGCAGTTGCGAAGCAGTCTTTTCTCCGAGCTAGCTAAGACTCAAACTAATTTTTCTAAACAGACCAGTCAGGTTTTAACTTTTACCTCACTTAGTAATAAGATAGATAGTTTGAAGGGCATTACTTTATCGGATGTCACTATCGCCGGGATGAAAGGTTTAACGGATGCCGATATTCCTGACAATATTACCCTAAGTTCAACCGCCTCCTTGGCCGCGCCATCAATGGTGATTACTGGTGGCATAACTTTGGGTGGTCAGTTGACTTTAAATGGTACCGGGACTTCAACTTTGGCAGGGGACGTGGCTTTTGACACTAACACTCTTTATATTGATTCAATTAATAATAGGATCGGCATCGGCACTACATCACCTGGTAGTGCTTTGTCCGTAGTAGGTAACACTTTAATCACTGGAACTTCTACTATCTATGGCGGTATTCAAACTTCTTACATTATTTCTACATCAACGGCTACATCTACTTTCACAGGGGGGATTTTAGCGGCTGGACTAGCGAGTCTGAATAATGGAATTACCATCAATGGCGGCAAATTGCTCAATCTTTCGACGGCTACTTCAACCTTTAGTGCTGGTATCGATATTATTAATGGTGGATGTTTTGCAATACAGGGCGTCTGTGCTATCTCAGCTAATTCTGGGATTGTCAATAGCGGAACTCAAAACAGACTTGCCTACTATTCCTCTAATACACTTGTAGATTCAATCAATTTTCTAGTTATTGATCCTGTTAATTCTCGTATAGGAATTGGTACTACCACCCCTGGCACATCTCTCTCTGTAACAGGTGCGGGGGTGTTCACCGGCCTCGTGACTGCTCCCCAATTCAACGCGACAAACACCACCGGCACCTCCACCTTCTCAGGCGGCCTCTCCACCGCTGGTCTCTCCACCTCC